>CANFVD010000017.1 GCA_947450345.1 Actinomycetota bacterium | reverse complement strand
CCCGGGAAAGCCTGCATCGAGACGTGATCCAGCGCCACGACGCCCTCATAGGCGAACGCGGCGTTCGTCAGGTCGATCACGGGTTCGGGCTGAATCTCTTCTGCCTGCTCGCTCATGAGGTGAGTCCTTCCGGAAGTGGTGGAACGGTGCCGCCCCACGCCGTCACGAGCACCGTGACGTTGTGAATCGTGGCACCAATATAAGTCGCGCCAGCCGAACCGGGCCCGCCGAGGGAGTCGGCGTAGAGGGCCTGTTCGCCCGAATAAACCGCCACGCCCGCTTCCCGGGCAATGGTGGTGGCCAGCTTGGCAGAGACGGTGTTTTCGCTGAACACGGCACTGGCACTACTCGCCCGGATTTTGCTCACAATCTTGTCGACGTCAGCCGCGCTGGGTTCGGCGTTGTCATCGAGGCTCGGCAGGATCGAACCAAGAAACGTGATTCCGTAATCGTTCACGAAATAGGCGAGCGCGTCGTGATTAGTCACGAGGATGCGCTTCGCCGCGGGCACCGACGCAAAAGCTTCGGTGGCCCACTCATCGAGCAGACCGAGTTGTGCCTCGTAGGCAGCACCATTCGCGGCAAACGCCTCGCGCAGGTCGGGGCGCGCACTCTGCAATCCGGCGACAATGTTGGCGACCATGATGCGCGCATTGCGAGGCGAGGTCCACACATGCGGGTCATCATCACTCAGTGAAACACCCGCCGAGGCAACAATCAGCGTTCCGCCAAAACCGCTGGCATCCTCGACACTGTCGAGCCACTCCTCGAGCCCGAGGCCATTCGAGACAAGCGCATTGGCTTCGCCCGCGGCGACAAGATCGCGCGCCGAGGGATCAAAACTGTGCGCGGACTGGTTGGGCCGAATGAGTGCCGTAACGATGCCCTCCTCGCCGGCGACGGCTCGCGAAAAATCGGCCAGTTGAGTTGTCGTGGCGACGATCCGAATAGGTCCGGTCTGAGCCGGCGTGTTGGTGACAGCGCATCCGGCGAGCGCAACGGTAAGACCGGCCAGGATGGCCAGGGACGCACGTCGAAGGGATGTTCTCACCGTCCGACCATATTTCTTATTGAGAACCATTGTCAATACGGTCATCGGGGTGGGGCGTAACATCGAGCTGTGGCTGTTCCCAAAGTGCTCCTGTACTACGCCTTCACGCCGCTGGCGGATCCCGAGGCCGTGCGCTTGTGGCAGCGCGACCTGTGTCGGTCACTGAACCTGCGCGGGCGCATCCTCATTTCTCGACACGGCATCAACGGCACGGTCGGCGGTGAACTGCGTGACGTCAAGCGCTATTTGCGCACCACGCGCGAATACGCGGGCTTCGCTCACCTTGACGCCAAATGGAGCGAAGGCTCGCAACTTGACGCACAGGGGCTCAGCACCGATTTCCCCAAACTGAGCGTAAAGGTTCGCGACGAGATTGTGAGTTTTGGCGTACCCGACGAGATCACCGTGACCGACTCCGGAATTGTGGGCGGTGGCACCAAACTCAGCCCTCCTGAACTCGACGCCCTGGTGGCAGAGCGTGACGTGGTCTTCTTCGACGGGCGCAACGCGTTTGAAGCCCAGATCGGGCGCTTCCGCGACGCCGTCGTGCCGGACGTACGCACGACCCGCGACTTCGTCGCCGAGCTGGAGAGCGGCAAGTACGACCACCTCAAAGACAAGCCCGTGGTCACCTACTGCACCGGCGGGATTCGCTGCGAGGTGCTCACGCCCCTCATGAAAGCCCGAGGATTCACCGAGGTCTACCAGCTCGACGGCGGCATTGTTCGCTACGGCGAATACGCGGGCAATGGGGGGCTCTGGGACGGTTCGCTCTACGTCTTCGACGGACGCATCTCGATGGATTTCGCTCCGGACGCCGTTCAGCTCGGCACGTGCACGATCTGTGGCAGCGCCACCAACCACATGGTCAACTGCCACGAGTCCTCGTGCCGCGAGCAACTGGTCTGCTGCGAAGACTGCTTACACACAACGAGCGCGGGATGCTCAGTGCATGTGACGGCCTCGGCCCTGTAGTCAGACCCTAAGCAGACGCGAGGGCGTATTCGATGAGCAGGTCGACAAGGGCATCGATGTCTTGCTCCTCGGCGATCACGTCAATGCGCACGCCGTGCGTTCGGGCATCGCGCGCGGTGCGCGGTCCCATGGCTGCAGTGAGCGTGATGTCCGGGATTGGACCGAACTGATAGGCAATCTGCTCCGCGACGGTGCCCGAGGTCACGAGGAGAATGTCGAACTCTCCGTCTTTCACGTCCTCGACAATTTCGGGATCCACTTCAATGCCGACGGTGCGATAAGCCACCACAGACTGAACATCGTGTCCGATGCGGCGCAGACCGTCGGTGAGAATCGGGATGGACTGCTCTGAACGGATGGTGAGCACCTTGAGGGGAATGACTCCTCCGGTGGCCTCGGCCCACTGCTCGAGCATGGCCTGGACGGTGTTCTCTTCGACAGGCACGAGGTCGGCCCGATAGCCCGCGGCGGCCAGCGCTGCGGCCGTGGTCTCGCCGACTGCAGCGACCTTGGTGGCCGAGGGGATGATGGCGCGATAGGCCGCGACTACGTCAACCGTGGTGGCGCTCGAGAACGTTACGACGTCGAAGGCACCCGCGGCGAGCTGGTTGAGCGCCGCCTGCAACTCCTCGGAGTTTTCGGTCACGACGTAGTTGGTCATGGGCGCGATGACAGTGGAGGCTCCCTGCGCGCGTAGCGCCGAGGCGACCTGGTCACCCCACGGGCCGCCGCGAGGAATAAGGATGCGTTGCCCGCCCAGGGGTCGGGTTTCGATTGGTGCAGTGATGGCCATTAGTGTCTCTCGTCTCAAAGACGGGCCGCACATGGGTGACCCGTCGCACAAGGGGAATGCACCGTGGGGACATGAGGAAGATACCGGCCCGCACGGGGTGTCATCATTGACGAGTCAGCGAGATTATCGCTTCGACGTGATTTTAACCACGAGATAGGCCGTTGCGCCAATCGCGGCGACCACGCCCACGGCAATTCCTGCCAAAAGCACAGGGTTTTCTCGGCGCAGGGTCTGCACGCGACGCCCAAATTTTCGTGAGGCCTTGCCCAGTTGCTTGGGCACATTCACTTTGTCCTCGAGGGCGTCCAAGGTCGAGGCCAGCTGAGCGCGCGTCTGTGTGCGGTGGGCGCGCAGTTGATCAAGCTTCATGGTCGAGACATCGGTGCGAACGGGCGCGTTGGTTCGCGAACTATTTGGTGTTGTGGTCAAAACGACCCTCCCCCCTCAGTGCGTGCGCGTCTTCAATGATCGCGTCAAAGGTTTCGGTTGGCAGTGGCGGGTTGCCCTTCTTGAACGTGGAAACGCCCGCGGCGAGAAGCACAATCATGAGGATGAGGAGTGCCCCCGAAACAACAAGAGCGGACAACCAGGCGGGCATCACCAACGCGAGGCCCAAGATAGCCGCGGTAATGAGAGTGCCCATGAGAAAGAGACCGAGGGTGGCGGCAATGGACAGCAGAAGTGCGCCGACACCCAGCTTCTTGAGCTTGCGACCCATTTCCCGCTTGAGTTCTTCAAACTCGATGCGGACGAGCTCAAGCAGCGTGGCGGGGAGCTCGCGCAGCAGCATAAAGAGCGAGCGCGGATCTTCGCGCTCGGACGAACGCGGGGGCGTGTTTGCTGACACTTAGGCTCCCGGTGTGGCTTTCGGCTTGGCCGCCGACGTGCGCGGCTTCGCGGTGGCGCGCGCCGCGGCAGCGGCGTCCGGCTTGATCGTGGTGATGGGTCCGGTCATGGGAGAGGTTCCACGCACGGCGGGTTCCGCCGTGGGTTGAGCGGGCGAGGAAACTGCTTTGGTGCGCGTTGCTGGAGCCTGATCGCCAGCGACCTGGGCAATGACCTTGCGGGCTTGAGCGACAGCCTTGTCGGCAACGTCGGCGACGGCATCCTGAGCTTGTCCGGCGGCCCACTGAACGGGTTCGGACTCCCACACGTTCTTTGCGGCCAGCTTGATCTGCTCGTAACGCTGGCGACCGGCTCGCGTTCCGAGCACATAACCCACAGCCAAACCGGCGACAAAGAGAAGTTTGCCCCTCATTGGAGACTCCCATCGAATATTCCCAGAAGCGCATATGCGCCCTGTGACAAGCCTAGCCCCCTAGGTCGACGGGGCCTACCGGCGGTTTTTCAGCGTGAGACAGCAGTGCCTGGCGAACCTGTGCGGCCGCCTGACGCGATGCGACGAGGGCGGCGGACAGGCTCGGCGCGCGATTGTGAACACCCACGATCCCCGTGGGGAGCAGGTGAGTCGAAAACTCGTCGGTCCTTTCGCGGGTTGCCAAGAGTGACCCGGCTGTGAGTGCCGTGCTTCGTCCGTCGGTCGCCGTGAAGGTCACCCTCACGTCGTCGGCCGGCTTTCCCGCTGTCAACGCAACCTCCGTGACGTCATGGCGCGTGACGGCAAAGTAATCTAGGCGTTCGCGCAGCGCGGCCCAGAGGGCCTGCATCCCGTCGTCGACAGTAACGGTCTGCACCACCGTTGCGTCAGCGGCCATCATTTCAATCACGCCGAGCGTGAGTGAACCCACGCGCGTCGTCGCCTCGCCAAGCCCCGGAATCAGGTCGACAACATCGACATCACCTGTGAGGCCAAGGTCGCTGACCAGGCGCGGCTGCACAAGGAGGCGGAGCGCGCGAGCGCCCAGACGACGGCGCACGAGTCGGAGCAGGCTGCGCTCGTTGCCCACGCTCATGATGGGCATCACGCGATCGAGATAGATCCGCCACGCTCCGCGCCACCCGAGTCCGTCACGAACGGCCACTGAGAACGGATTGGCTGGAATTCCGTAAATGTTCTCGGTCCCCGGCTCGGGAGTGTGCGCCGTTGTGCTGACGCCAAGATCGGCACAGAGAGCGCCGACGATCCCTCCCGCGTTGCTCTGTGTCTCACAAAGAGGCGAGTCAGGAAGCTCCAGCACGACGACGCGCAATCCAATGCGCGCGCACTCCCAGGCCGCCACAAGGGCGGCGGGATCCGACGACACCACGGCGACATCGAAACGTTCGAGAGATTTCTTGGGCATGGACGTTCCTGCGTCTGACGTTTTTTGGCGGCCCGGCTCGCGTCCGTGCTTAGGAGCCGATGAGGGCTGTGGCGAGGAATGCGGGCAGGTCGGCCATCGGGATGCGTTCCTGCGACATCGTGTCGCGGTGACGCACGGTCACGGCCTTGTCTTCGAGACTGTCGAAGTCGACCGTGATGCAGAACGGCGTGCCGATCTCGTCTTGACGGCGATAGCGGCGTCCGATGGCGCCCGCATCGTCGAAGTCAATGTTCCACGACTGACGCAGTTGGGCAGCCAGCTCCCGGGCCATCGGCGACAGCTCTTCGTTGCGCGACAGAGGGAGAACGGCTGCTTTGACGGGGGCCAGGCGCGGGTCAAGTTTGAGCACCGTTCGCTTGTCAATCTCGCCCTTGGCATTGGGCACTTCTTCTTCGGTGTACGCGTCAACCAAGAACGCCATCAGCGAGCGGGTCAGGCCGGCCGCCGGTTCAATCACGAAGGGCACCCAGCGCTCGTTCTTGGTTTGGTCAAAGTAAGACAGGTCTTTGCCCGAGTGCTCCGAGTGGGTCTTGAGGTCAAAGTCGGTGCGGTTGGCAATGCCCTCGAGCTCACCAAACTCCGATCCTGAGAAACCAAAGCGGTATTCGATGTCGACCGTGCGCTTGGAGTAGTGCGACAGCTTTTCTTTGGCGTGCTCGAAAAGGCGTAAGTTTTCGGGGTCGATGCCCAGCTCGACGTACCACGCCAAACGGAGGTCAATCCAGTACTGGTGCCAGTCTTCATCCGTTCCCGGCTCGACAAAGAACTCCATCTCCATCTGCTCGAACTCGCGCGTGCGAAAGATGAAGTTGCCGGGCGTGATCTCGTTTCGGAAACTCTTACCGATTTGCCCGATACCGAAGGGGGGCTTCATTCGTGCGGACTGCAGCACGTTGGCAAAGTTCACGAAAATACCCTGGGCTGTTTCGGGACGCAGGTAGTGCAGCCCCGCCTCGTCGTCGACCGGGCCGAGGAAAGTCTTGAGGAGTCCCGAGAAGGCGCGTGGTTCGGTCCACGAATCCTTGTTGCCGCAGTTGGGGCAGGGCACACCGGCGAGTCCACCCTCGGGCGCACGGCCCTTGCGCTCTTCGAATTCCTCAACGAGGTGGTCTTCGCGAAAACGACGGTGACAACTGGTGCACTCCACGAGCGGGTCGCTAAAGACCTCGACGTGGCCAGACGCTTCCCACACCTGGCGGGGCAGAATGACGCTCGAGTCAAGACCCACCACGTCGTCGCGCGACTGCACCATGGAACGCCACCACTGACGCTTGATGTTCTCCTTGAGGGCGACGCCGAGGGGGCCGTAGTCCCACGCAGAACGCGATCCCCCGTAGATTTCACCGGCCTGATAGACAAATCCGCGGTTCTTGGCCAGCGCGATGACAGCATCGAGTTTTGAGGTGGGCGCCATAACCCAATCCTATTCGGGGTCTACCAGATGGTGACGCGCTGATCCTCGTCGAGCCAGAGGGCATCGCTCGGGTGAACATCGAACGCCGCGTAGAACGCGTCGATGTTGCGAACAATCTGATTGCACCGGAACTCGGGGGGCGAGTGCGGGTCAATGGCCAGAAGTCGCAGGGTCTCCTCATCGCGAGAAATCTGCTGCCACGACTGCGCCCACGACAGGAAGAAGCGCTGAGCGCCCGTGAAACCATCAATGGCCGGCGGCTCGGCGCCACCCAGTGCGATTTGATAGGCCTTCCACGCAATCGCGAGACCACCCAGGTCGCCAATGTTTTCACCGATGGTGAGCTCGCCGTTGACCTTGTTTCCGGGAGTCGTTTTCGGTTCGAGCGCGTTGTATTGCTCGATGAGCACGGCCGCCCGCTTGTCGAACTGTTCGCGGTCGTGCTCTGTCCACCAATCGGTGAGCTTGCCGTCGCCGTCGAATCTCGAGCCCTGATCGTCGAATCCATGGCCAATCTCGTGGCCGATCACGGCACCGATCGAGCCGTAGTTGGCCGCGTCGTCCCATTCGGGGCTGAAGAAAGGAGGCTGCAGGATGGCCGCCGGAAACACGATTTCGTTGAATCCCGGGTTGTAGTAAGCGTTGACCGTTTGGGGCGTCATGAACCACTCATCACGATCAATGGGCTTGCCAATCTTGCCCAGCTCGCGCTTCATCTCGAACTCGGCAATGTTGCGCACGTTGTCCATGAGGTTGTCTGGCGTAATTTCGAGAGCCGAGTAATCGCGCCACGTGACGGGGTAGCCCACCTTGGGCGTGAACTTGGTGAGCTTCTCGAGCGCACGCTTCTTGGTTGCCGGGCTCATCCAGTCGAGGCCGTCGATCGATTCGCGGTAGGCCTCGATGAGGTGCCCCACGAGCACGTCCATCGATGACTTTGCCTCTTCGGGAAAGTGGCGCGCAACATAAATCTGGCCTACGGCCTCGCCCATCGAACCCTCGACAAGCGAAACGCCGCGCTTCCAGCGTTCGCGCTGCTGCGGGGTGCCCGTGAGGGTGCGGCCATAGAAATCAAAGTTTGCCTCGTTGAACGCGGCGGGAAGATACGGCGCGGACGAGTGCAGCACCTGCCAGATCAGCCAGGCGCGCCAATCCTCGAGTCGCTCAGGAACGAGGAGCGCTCCCAGGCCCGCAAAGAAACTGGGCTGTCGAACCACGACGGTCTCAACAGTTGCCTCATCGGCGCCGAGCGCAATGCGCCACAGGTCGAGGTCGGGCTTGTGCTCGGTGGGCGATGCGGTGGCCGCGAGCGCACAGGTCTCGGCCCAGGACAGTGGGTTGTATGTGGCGAGGCTGTCGCGGCTGCGCACGTTGTCCCAGTGAGCGGCGGCAATATCCCGCTCGAGGTCGTAGACGCGCTGGGCGCGCACGGGAGCGGACTCATCGAAGTCGAACGAGGACAGTGATTCGGCCGCGAGTTCAAACATGCGCTGGATGTGCGACACATAGGCGTCGCGAATCGACGAAAAGCTTTCCTCGCGAAAATACGACTCGTCGGGCAGACCAATGCCACCCTGCTCGGCAAAGACGAGGTAGCGGTTGGGGTCGCCGGGATCATTGTCGACGAACAGTTGAACAAACCCGCCCACGCCGTGGCGCTCGAGTCTACCGACGGCATCGAGCACGGCAGAGATGCTGGCCACATTCGACGCGAACGCAATCTGCGATTCGATGGGTGCGAGACCCCGCGCCTCAATTGCGGCGGTATCCATAAAGCTTGAGTAGAGGTTGCCCACCTTGCGCTCGGGCGCACCCTCGTCGGCCTTCTGAGAGTCTTGAATGATGTCGCGCACGGCCTCCTCGGCACGCTCGTGCAGCACGTGGAACGAACCGTAACGGGCTTTGTCCGCGGGAATTTCGGTGCGGCGCATCCACTTGCCGGTGACGTGCTCATAGAGGTCGTCTTGTGGGCGCACCTCGGGGTCGAGTTCGTCAATGTCGATGCCGGAAAGTGGGCGAGCAGAAGTCATGCTCCCCAGCCTAGGCAAACGTTGCACCGCGCGCACATTACTGTTGCTTTCGTGAGCCTCACGTCGTTTTCCCAGCCCGCAGCCGGCCGACCTTGGCAACCCGTGATGTTCGACCTAGACGGCACGCTCCTTGACTCGGCACCTGCCGTCATGAGTCGGCTTCGTGACACGATGACTCACTTTGGCGTTCAGCCTCCTGCCGGGCCAGAGTTGCGGCACCTGATTGGACCGCCGACGCGAGAGGCACTGAGCGGCTACCTTCCTCCGGAACTCCTCGAGGAGGCGTTGGCTTTTTACCGATCCCTTGTCGCTCACGAGGGACTCACGAACATGAGCCTCTTCGCCGGAATCCCGGACGCTCTGGCGCAACTCCAGGACCGAGGTGTGCCGCTGGCGGTTGCCACGAGCAAACTGCAGGGAGAGGCCGACCGCATTCTGAGGGATTTCGGCATCGCTGAGTTTTTCACGGCGGTCGCGGGTGCATCCCCCGAGCGCATCTCAAAGGCCGACGTTGTTGCCCACGCCCTCGAACGGCTGGAAACGTCATCAATCCACACGCCGCTCATGGTGGGTGATCGCCTGTGGGACATCGAGGGAGCAGCGACTCACGGCGTGCCCACGATTCTTGTTTCCTGGGGGTACGCGCGCGCCGAGGAGTTCGAGCTCGCGCTCGCTCGGGTAGACACCACGCACGACCTCGTCTCATTTGTCCTCGGGGCAGGCGCGTAACATGCGTCTCGTCATCGCCACATGCTCGGTGGACTACAGCGGGCGTCTCACCGCGCACCTGCCGCTCGCCACGCGCGTGCTCATGGTCAAGCAGGACGGCAGCCTGCTCGTGCACTCCGACGGGGGTTCCTACAAGCCCCTCAACTGGATGTCACCGCCGTGCTTTCTCACCGTCCACGAACCGGATGATGACCTCGTGGCGCAGGGCGTCTCAGAGGTCTGGCGGGTGACCCACGCCAAAACGTCCGACATGCTCGTCGTGGCTATCCACGAGATTCACGGCGAATTGGAGCATGACTTGGGCGTCGATCCGGGCCTCATCAAGGACGGCGTGGAGGCTCACCTGCAGCGTCTCCTTGCCGACAACATTGACGAACTGGGCGACGGCTACACGCTCGTCCGTCGCGAATTCATGACCGCCGTTGGTCCGGTCGACGTGCTGGCCCGGGATGCGGACGGAAATACGGTCGCCGTCGAAATCAAGCGCCGCGGCGATATCGATGGCGTGGAGCAGCTCACGCGGTACCTCGAACTGCTCAATCGCGACCCGCACTATGCGCCGGTCACCGGTGTTTTCGCCGCCCAGGAGATCAAGCCGCAGGCCCGTAAACTCGCTGACGACCGCGGCATTCGTTGCCTTGTTCTCGATTATGACCGGCTCAAGGGCATCGACGATTCTCAGGGCCGACTGTTCTAAGAGCCCGAGAATTCAACAATTATCGGGCTAGTGGACGCGTCTTCCAGCCGACCGCCGCCACGGTCAGGGCCATCACCATGATGCCCGCTCCCGCCAAGATTGAGAACGCGTCAACAGCGCTCTGAGGGAATATCAGGTCGGCAAGAACAGCGGTAAGAATCTGACCGGTGGTGGTGGCCAAACTCGTTACGAGAGCCCCCGTCTGTCGAACGGCCCACGCCGTCATTGTCACAAAGAAGACACCACACAGTCCGCCCAAATACAGCCAGCCGTCAGTGGGATAGGTGTCGGGCAGTCCTTGGCTCAGGGAGTACGCACCCGCGACGAGAGCCAGGACACCGGTACCCACGAGAAAGTTGACGACCGTCGGCGTCAGGGGAGTGCGGGCAACGACGGCCAGAGTGCCATTCGCAATCTGCTGCCAGGCCACGAGAACACCAAAAACGAAGGGAAGGATGAGCAGCACGAGGGCGTCGGCATGAGCCAAGCGGCCCAACATTGACACGCTAACCGCCACGATGGCGAGTAGCACGCCCACGGTGCGCCGGGCAGTGAAGGGCTTGCGTCCCGCCGGACCAATGCCCGCGGCGTCAATGACGTAGCTACCCAACGTGAGGCCACAGACGAAGGTGATGGAAAAGAGCGCCACCCCTGTGATGCCCACCACAAGCGATTGTGAAAAGACGAAAGCAGCCCCGCTAGCGCCCGCGAGCGTGTACACCCAGGACGTTCGCCGTTCCCGAATCGACGCGAGCAACAGGCGGAATCCCGTTCGCGTGCGCGGCGAAAAAACGAGATAGACAAGAAGGATGATCGTGCCGGTGCCAAAGGAGATGAGTGCCGTGAGCGGGGCGTCGTGAATCCGGGTTGACAACTCACCATTGATTCGCGACTGAGTGGCCATGAAGCCACCCGCCAGAAGTGCCACCGTTATCGAGACCCACATCGACACCCGCTTCACGGGGGAGGGGGTCTGTGAGCTCACGTGGACAGACTAGTCGTTGCGTATTTTGCGAAAGAAACAAGGGGCCCCGGCGTATTCGCCGGGGCCCCTTGTTTTGTTAGTCAGAAAATTACATCGTGACGTTGACCGTGAAGGTCACGGTCTCGCCGGTTACCGAGTCGGTCAGGGTGACCTCGGTGGTGCCCTCGGCTACGGGCGTGAGGCCCGGTACGAAGGTGGCGTCACCATCAGTGCCGCCCTCGGTGAACTCGACGACGCCCGACTTCGAGAACGATGCGGTCCAGTCGCCCTCGGTGGCCTCGGCCACGTTGAGGTATCCCATGGAGTTCATGGGGATGTCGTAGGTCTTTCCGTTGGCCTCGGCTACGGGGATCTGAATGGGCGAAACCACGTTGCTGCCCACGGCAGACTCGGTGGGGGCGGGGGCGGCGTTCGAGCAAGCGGTGAGGCCGCCGACGGCAGCAAACGCGATGGCCGCAACGGCGCCGACGCGGATGAGGTTCTTGTTCATGATTCTCTCTTTTCGTTTCTTGCGCTCAATCGAGCACGTTAGCGTAATCAGATTATGTGATGAGCGGGCCTGTACCGTGTGCGTGGCCTGTGTGTTTTCTGAGTGTTGGGTGTATGTCTGAAAAAAATAACCCCCGGAGGTAGCCGGGGGTTATTGTTCGTGCGCGAGGGGGGACTTGAACCCCCACGCCCTTGCGGGCACTGGCACCTGAAGCCAGCGCGTCTGCCATTCCGCCACTCGCGCGAACAGATACTGACGCTATCACGCACCCGCCACCAGCGCACACTCGGGGCCTAGAGGTCGAGCGTCAACTCCGGAGTGCGCGAACGCGACACACACGGGTACATGATGTGCAGCTCGTCTTTTTCTTCGTCGTCCATGATCGAGTCGAGGTGCTCGGGTTGGCCCTCGAGAACGCGCACCTCGCACGTGCCACAGAGACCCTTCTTGCATGAGCCCAGGATCGGAACGCCGTCCCGCACAAGGGCGTCGAGCAGCGACTCGTCAGCGGCCGCGACCACCTGGCGCTTCGACTTCTTGAGGTTCATGACCACCGAGGTGACCGCTTCCGCTATCCGCTCCACGGCCACGAAGCGCTCCAAGTGCATGCTCGCTTCGGGCACGTGAGCGGCCACCGCGCTCATGAGGGCTTCGGGGCCACAGCAGTACACCTCCGCCCCCGGGGCAGCCACGAGGGACTTGACGTCCGGGTCGGCATCTCGCTCATCGGCGGCGCTGACAAATACGCGGTCCGGATAGTCGGCCTCGAGTTCCGCCGCGAAAGCCATGGTGGTGCGCGAACGGCCGAAGTAGTGAAGTTGCCACTTGCGGCGCGGTGGAAGCGACTCAATCATGGCCTTGATAGGTGTGATGCCGATGCCGCCCGCGACAAACACGTACTCGGTTGCCGGCTCCAGTTCAAAGTGGTTACGTGGCGCGGAAACTTCGAGCTCCGTGCCCACCTTGGCGTTTTCATGAATCCATTTGCTGCCGCCGGTCGAGCCACGTTTCTTGAGAACGGCGATGTCAAAGTGGCCGCGGGCGGCCGGATCGCCACACAGGGAATATTGGCGCTCAAGCCCGTTAGGCAAATACAGCGTGACGTGTGCGCCGGGGTGCCACACATCGAGGTTGCCGCCGGCAACGGGAATAAGACGCACTCCGAGGACGCCCTTGGCGAGGACGGTGGTCTCGCGGATGCGCATTCTGGTGGTTCCTGCAGGGGGGGCGACGGTGGTCGCCGAGCGGGGAGTTGGCGTCGATGACGTTGCCCCAGCGCCCGCAGATCCCGCGGAGCGGTCAATCGGCGAACGGGCGGAGCGTGACCTATTTCCAATAATGACTCGGATGAGTACGGCTGCTGACGCCGCCCCAATCAGAACAATCGCGAGCGACTTGTACCAGAGCTGGGAAACGTCGGTGCCGCTAAAGGCCGCGTGAAAGGTAACCAGGATGAGGGCCACGTAGGCCGAGTAGTGAATGCCCTTCCAGAGTCGACGCGGCAGTTTGTTCATGAGCCACGACGTCGCCTGGACGGCCACCATGAGGTACACAGCAAAAACACCGAGCATGATCGGAATCGTTTTTGCCTGAACACTCGACACACTCGACCCTGCGGTAGCTCCGGGAATAAGCAGTTCGGCCAGGGAGAAGTGCACGAAGTCGTCCAGCATGAGCGAGACCATGTGGAGGCCGACGAAAATCAGCGCGAGGCCGCTGACATAACGGTGCAGGTCTTGAAGCCACGCGGGGTTGTCAATTTTTCGCATGACGCGAGTGGATAACAGGATGCCCAGCACAACCGAACCCGTGAGGAGAACCCAAGCAATCACCGAGCTGGCTCGTGTCACGTACCACCAAATATGTGGTTCGTTCATCGGTATGTCTCCCAGTTCGACGAGGTGATCTGACTTCCATCCTCTAGCACGAGGAGTCCCGCTGCGTTCTGGCCAGGAAGCCAGTCCAAGAATTCCTGCGGCTCGCGAACAAAGGCAGACTTACTCAGTGCCTCAGCGTGAGCACCAGTTCCGGCAATGATTGTTGCCGTTTGAACGTCCGATTCGGCGCTCCGTGCGTCGGCCGGGTTGATGAGGTGATGACGCGAATCAGAGCCGAATCGGCGCTTGCGCTGGCTCGACGTCACCACGGCACCGCGCGAGATGCGCACCTGGCCAAGTTCCTGAGAAACGTCGAACGGGTTCTCGATACCCAGGCGCCAGGCAACACCGTCGGGAGCGGCGCCGGCGACCACGATGTCGCCCAAGAACTCGGTCATCACGCCAAAGGCGCCGAGTTTGAGAACTCGCGCACAGACGATGTCGCCGGCGAGCCCTTTGCCCATTCCACCCGCGTCAATAGTGGTACCCCGGGGCATTGTGACCGTAGTGCCCGATGCCACGATTCCGGCCAGGTTTCCCGGTGCGCGAGCAGATGCTGGCAACGTCGTGACGCGCGAAGGATCCGCCAGCGATGCCGTGTATCCCATCTCAAGGAGGGCTGGGAGCAGGGTGGGATCAAAGTCTCCACCACTCACGATGGCCGCCTTCTTCAACTCATCAATCAGGCGGAGCGTCAGCGGATCGACATCAGTGGGTGTGCCCTCGGCCCAGTTCAGTCGCTGGACATCACTCTCTGAGTCGAATCGGGTCCACAGTCTTTCGAGCTCGTGCGCCACAGCCCACGCTTCGTCCAGCACCGCTTTTCCCACCCCGACCGCGGTAATCGTTCCCCAGCCGCCCATAATCTCGCGGCGGTCTGAGACCGCTGCGGGCAGGGACGTTCCCTGGGCAATCGCGGCGCGCACAGCATCCCGCGCGATATCGCGCTCAGTCATACGACTCAGGCTAGGGCTTGGCTGCGGATCCGCCGGTAGTTCCGTTGGATGGCGCCGGCGCGGGAGCAGGTGCCGGCTGGACCACTGGGGCTGGCGCCGGCGCGGCCGGAGCAGGTGCAGCGGGTGCAGGCGCAACGGCGGCCGGAGCTGAGTCTTGAGTTACGGCGACGCTCGAGCCGGCGTCAGCTGCGGGAGCAGGTGCGGCAGGCGCAGGAGCCCCTGCTTGAGCGTCAGTGGCCGGGGCAGGCGTGGCCGTCGTCGTGTTGCCCGCGGCTGCTGCCTGGTTCTCTTGGGCCACGGCGGCGAACTGAAATCCGGTCACAATTCCCACGAGAGCCAGTCCCGCGGCAGCGCCGGTAATTGTGCGGGCCGTCTGTGCGGGGTGAATGCGCTTAGTCATCGTCGCCGTCCTCGTGTTCGTGGTGCTCGGATTCATGGCTGTCGTCTTCGTAGTCATCGCCACCACCACCGGTAGCGCTCGATCCGCCCGTCGTTCCGTGGGAAGGTGCCGGCGCGGGAGCCGGGGCAGGAGCAACGACCGGCTCGGGTACGGGAGCAGGAGCGGGAGCGGAAACATTCGCATTACCGTTTGAGGCAGTCACCGGTGCGACGGGAGCGGGAACCGCCGGCGCGGGAGCCGCAACGGTATCAGTTGCGGGCGCCGTCGTGCTCGAGGGAACCAACACCTCTGAGGCCGAGACGGGGTCTCCGCCGCCGAAGAGTCCGCTGAGGGTGTCAGTGTTGGCTGCCATCGCGGCCGTTGCCGTTCCAAGAACGCCAACCACCGTGAGGATGGTGAGTGCGGGTGATTTCATACTCTTACGCTACGAACATCGGTCTTCACAAACGTCTGCCCTACGTCAAAGAAACATCAAAGATTGCCGGGTTTTTGGCCTCATTCGGGTGATTGGTCGGGATAACCGGCAGAATGGGGCGCGTGAAGGTTCTTGTCGTTGAAGACGACCCGTCGGTTGCCGACGGCATTATTGACGGCCTCGGTGATGCCGCCTTCGAGGTGCACCACAGCGCCACGGGCGCCGCCGCGCTCTCCGACTTCGCCACATTCGCGCCCGACATCGTGCTCCTCGACCTGGGACTTCCCGACATGGATGGCACCGACGTGTGCCGGTCGCTTCGCAAGCAAAGTGCCGTGCCCATCATCGTCGTGAGCGCGCGGGGCGACGAGATCGACCGTGTGGTCAGCCTCGAAATGGGGGCGGACGATTATGTCGTCAAGCCGTTTGGAATGCGTGAACTGGTGGCTCGCATTCGAGCAGTGGCCCGGCGAACGAGCAGTGCTGAGGCACCTGTCGGACCAACGGAGCGCACATTTGGCCCGCTCACCATCGACACTCGCGCCCAGCGCGTGTCACTCGCCGGCGAGGACATCCACCTCACACCGACCGAGTTTGAGCTTCTCGTGTATCTGACCGAGGATCCCGGTGCCGTCTGCCGGCGCAGCGACATCCTTAACGACGTCTGGGATACCAACTGGTTTGGCACCACCAAGACACTGGATGCGCACGTGGCGGCCATTCGGAAGAAGCTCGGCAATTCCGGATGGATCGAATCAGTTCGCGGCGTAGGGTTTCGATTCGGTCAACCCGCATGAAGTGGCGGTTCATGGCCGCCATCATGGCCGTGATTCTGCTCGTCCTCCTGGTACACGACATTCCCCTCGCGAGCTACCTACAAACGTCGGAACACGCGCGCCTCATCACGTCCTTGGAGAAGGACGCGTTCGTGCTCGCGGGGCGATCTCAGGAAGCGCTGGGTCAGCCGTCGGCACAAGTCGTTGACAACCTGAGTCGTATCGCTCAGACCTACCGCAAGGCTGGCGGCGCCCGGGTTGTTGTGGTCGACAGCGACGGAACGGCCATCGTGACGAGCGACGATGATCAAGCGTCGGTGGGTTCGGACTTCGCGACGCGCCCCGAAATCGCCACGGCACTCACGGGGCAAATAGCAACCGGCGAGCGCTACTCAACCTCGCTCGCCGAACAACTCGTGTACGTGACGGTTCCGGTGCTGCACGGCGACCACATCATCGGGGCCGTTCGACTCACGTTCCCCAGTCAGACGGTCATCGACCAAGTCAATGGCCAGGTTCAAATTCTGGTGATTGTGGCCATCATCACGGTTCTGGTAGCGGGCATCGTGGGCTTCATTCTGTCTGTCAGCGTGACGCGGCGGCTCAAACTCTTGCAGCGGGCAACCGTCTTTCTCGCCGAAGGAGACCTGTCCGCTCGGGCGGATGAACGCGGCGCACCCGAAATCAAGTCGCTGTCTCGCTCGTTCAACCTCATGGCGGATCGACTCGACGGACTGGTGGCTCAGCAACGAACGTTTGCCGCCGACGCCTCCCATCAATTGCGCACGCCGCTCACCGCACTTCGACTCAAGCTCGAACGTGCCCGCGACATGGTGGGAACGGATCCTGCAGGCGCCGAGATGAGGATCGCTGCCGCGGAAGCCGAAGCCGACCGGCTGGGCAACATTATTGAGGGCCTCCTCATGCTGAGTCGCACGGAAGCGAAGTCAGCGCCGATTGAATCCTTTGATGTTTCCGCGATTGCACGCTCGCGCATTGACCACTGGCAGCCCCTCGCCGCCGAATCGGCCATCACACTTCGGTTCGAGGGGCCCGTCTCCGCGACCGCGTTGGCGGTTCCTACCGCGGTCGAACAGATCGTCGACAACTTCATCGATAACGCGCTGAGCATTGTCCCCGCTAAATCAACGCTGACCGTGCGGGTGGCTAAGTCGGCAACACAGGTCGAACTCCACGTTCTCGATCAGGGGCCGGGCATGAGCGTGGAAGACTGCACCCGCGCCTTCGACCGTTTCTGGCGGGCCTCCAGCGACAACGGGGGAAGTGGGCTGGGTCTGGCGATTGTGGCGCAATTGGCTCGCGCCAGCGGGGCGTCCGCAAGCCTGACTCCACGTCCCGAGGGTGGCATTGACGCGTGCGTGCGATTTAAAGCGCCCTAATGCCGGTGTCGCGTCCGATTTCACGCGTTCACCGACCATACCCAGCCATGTCACAGGGGATTATTCCCACCCGCCGGTAGCATGTGAATGACCGTAACGGCACCCGGGCGAGGTTATTTTGGGCATTCTTGACCGCATTGAGCGCGGTCTTGAGCGCGCGGTAAACACCGCTTTCGCGAAGACCTTTCGTTCCGGTGTGCAGCCCGTCGAAATCACCTCGGCTCTGCGTCGCGAACTCGACACTCAAGCCAGCGTGGTGGCGCGAGACCGAATCTTGGTTCCCAACGTCTTCACGGTTCGCCTCTCGCGGCCGGATTACGATCGCCTCGCGGCCATGGGCCGCACGCTGACCGACGAAATCGCCAAGCAGCTCACCAAGCACGCTCAAGCTCAGGGGTACCAGTTTCCTGGCGGCATTCGCTTGTCGCTCGAACCAGACGCCTCGCTCTCGGTAGGTCTGCTCTCGGTGGACGCTCAAAATGTTCGCGGAGCCGTGTCGTGGTCTGCGGTCATCGACATCAACGGAAAACGGCACGTTCTCACCAAGGGAGTCACGGTGATCGGTCGCGGCACGGATGCCGACATCACCGTGAACGACTCGTCGATTTCACGGCGACACGTTGAATTCACATGGGACGGGTCACGCGCCCAGGTGCGCGACCTCGGCTCAACAAACGGATCCCGGCTCGACGGGGTTCGGCTCAGCGTCTCGGGGCTTGAGTCGGGTTCGGTTATTGACATGGGTTCCACGCGCGTTATTTTTCACGTCGTTCCCGAGACCCGCGGGGGTGCCGGCCCCGCCCCGCGAAGCACGTCCGCCGGTGTGACGCCGCCCGAGCGCGATGCCTTCTGGAGTTCCCGGTGAGTGAGCTTACGCTCTTCGTTTTTCGCATCGCGTTCCTCGTGTTGCTGTGGGTCTTTGTGTTCTTCGTGGTTTACGCGGTTCGTAGCGACCTTTTTGGGCAGCGGGCCAAGCGACTGCCGGCTTCCCCGCGCCCGGCCGCTCCGGACGCCTCGGCTTTCCTCACCCAGGCCCACGGGGTCATCACAGACGGCGTCGTCACCGCCCCCGGGACGACTAGCCAGGGGCTCGCTCTGGTCATTACGGCGGGGCCCAAAAAGGGCGAGCGAATCCCCCTGGTATCCGAGGCCATCACTATCGGTCGCGCCGCTGATTCGTCGCTCGTGATTCGCGATGACTACACATCCACACGTCACGCCGTGCTCGAGCTTCGGCGCGGTTCGTGGCAAATCACCGACCTCGGGAGCACCAACGGCACTCTCGTCAACGGTTCCCGTATTTCGACTCCGATTGCCGTGGTTCCGGGAATGACCATCACGGTAGGTCAAACCGTTTTCGACGTGAGGGCAGCGTCGTGAGTCCGCTCGTTTCAGCCCGCTCGGACGTCGGTCGCGTGCGCACGTCCAACCAAGACTCCGGTTTTGCCGGTCAGTTCTTTTTTGTCGTTGCGGATGGCATGGGTGGGCACGCCGGTGGAGACGTCGCCTCGGGTATCGCCGTGCGCGACCTGGCCAGCCTGGATCGCCGCTTTTCGTCCGTCGCCGAGGCGCGCACCGCTCTCGTCACAGAACTCAAGACCGTCAACGACAAACTCTCGCGCGTCGTCGATAATAATCCCGAACTCGCTGGGCTCGGCACCACGGTGAGTGGCATGGTTCGCGTGGGTGACCGATTTGTCATTGCCCACATTGGTGACTCGCGCATCTATCGCCTCTCAAATGGGGAGCTCATACAGGTAACCGCCGACCACACCTTCGTTCAGCAACTGATCGACGCGGGCCGAATCACCCACGCAGAAGCGAAAGACCACCCGCGGCGATCTGTCCTCATGCGGGTCTTGGGCGATGTCGACGACGATCCGACGATCGACACGCTCGATTTGCCGGCCATTCCCGGCGAGCGCTGGCTGTTGTGCAGTGATGGTCTGACCGGGGTTTTGGACGACGATGCGCTCACGGCCCTCTTGGCTGGCGATAACGACCCCGAGACTGTTTCGGCTCGACTTATCGATCGAAGCCTGGCGGGTGGAGGGCCCGACAACATCACGGTGATTGTGCTTGACGTCGCGGGGGAAGAGGGGGAGGCGCGATCCGATTTCGTGGGTTCGGCCGCGTCCAAACGAAAATTTCCTGCCGTCGAGACGGGCGACACCGGCTCCAGCCCTCGACCCAAGACGCGCACGGTCCCCGTGGCCACCAGCGAACTGCCGTTGCCCAGCACACAGCCCAAACCGCGCCGTGATGACGTGCGGGAGCAACCCCGACTTTCAGCGCGCGGGCGTCGACGGCTTCGAGCGGGAATCATCGCCGTTGTGGTTATTGCCGTTCTGGTTTCTGCCGCGATTGTGGGGTACCGCTGGACTCAGACGCGCTTCTATCTCGGAGCGAGTGGCACTCATGTGGCGGTTTATCAAGGAATACCTGTGACGCTCGGCGGTCTCGCGCTGTCCCAGGTTTATCTCGACAGTGATGTGCTCCTTTCCTCGCTGTCACAGTTTGAACGCTCACAGGTAACCCAGACTGTTTCCTTCGACAACGTGTCCGAAGCGGTCTCCGCTCTCAATCGGATGAACGGTGAGTAGTCCCGTTGTGGACGCGGCGAAAGCCGACACCGGGCCCATTCCCCGGATTCGCCGAGTCCGAGAGTCCGCGCGGATGCGCAACGTGGAGCTCGGGCTCCTCGGGATTGCCTTTGGCCTGAGCTCTCTGGCCCTGGGCTTGGTGCAACTTGCCACGATGGGCGCGCTTCACGCGGGCATTTTTGCCATGTGTTCGATCATTGGCCTGCTGGCGTTACTTGTGCACGTGTGCTTGCGGTACGTGGCTCCGAGTGCTGACGCCCTCATCATGCCCATTGCCGTGATGCTCAATGGCCTCGGCATCGCCGAGATCTACCGCATCGACATTGCGGAGGGAAACGTGGGCTGGGATTCCTTGGCAATCCGACAAATTGCCTGGACCGCGCTGGCTCTGGCTGCCGCGGTGGTCGTCATTCTGATGGTTAAGTCACCCCGTTCCTTGCAGCGGTACACCTACACCGCCGGGCTGGTGGCCGTCATCTTGCTGTTGCTCCCTATGGTGCCGGGGCTCGGCGTTGAGGTAAACGGTGCTCGCGTCTGGATTCAAGTTGCCGGTCTGACCTTCCAGCCGGGTGAAATCGCAAAAATTGCTCTGGGCATCTTCTTCGCCGGCTATCTCGTTCAGCATCGGGATAGCCTCTCCATGGTCGGCACGCGCTTCGCTAACTTGCGCTTCCCGCGCGGACGCGATCTCGGACCCATTCTCGCCGTATGGGTTCTGTCCATGCTTGTCATTGTGTTCCAGCGCGACCTTGGCACGGGTCTGCTGTACTTCGGGCTCTTCCTGGTGATGCTGTACGTCGCGACCGGACGGCTCTCCTGGGTCCTGATGGGCCTCGGGTTGTTTGCCGCCGGCGCGCTCGCCGCCAATCAGTTCCTGTCGTATGTCCGAGGCCGCTTTGAAAACTGGTACGACGCTTTCAACCCCGCCGTGTACAACGCCGACGGTGGCAGTTACCAATTGGTTCAGGGGCTTTTTGGCATGGGGCACGGAGGCCTGATTGGTACAGGTCTCGGCCAGGGCATGCCCTACATCACGCCCGTCGCACAGAGCGATTACATCATTGCGAGTCTGGCGGAAGAGCTCGGCTTGATCGGACTGTTCGCCATCCTCTGCCTCTTTGTACTGTTGGTTTCCCGAGGCGCGCGTATCGGGTTCGCCGCCACGGATGACTTCTCAAAACTGCTGTCGATTGGGTTGGCCTTCGTGATTGCGTGGCAGACCTTTTTGGTGATCGGTGGCGTCACGCGCATCATTCCGTTGACCGGCCTCACAACGCCGTTTATGGCAGCCGGCGGAAGCTCCCTCGTGGCCAACTGGATGATTGTGGCAATCCTGTTGAGATTGTCTGATGGGCAGTCCCGCGTTCCCCGATTGGTTGTTGAATCGTGAACCGCGAACTGAAGCGCGTCAGCGTCGTGATGCTGATCATGTTCGTCGCGTTGTTCGGGGCAGGCGCAGTGATTCAGGTGGGCCAAGCCGACAACCTGGCCGCCGACGGTCGCAATACCCGAACCCTGTTCGACAGCTTTCGCGCTCAGCGGGGCCCCATCATGGCCGGTGATACGGTCGTGGCGCAGTCGGTTCCCGTGACCGATGATTTCCGCTTCCAGCGCGTGTACGCCAATCCGCTCGTCTATGCGTCGGTCACCGGCTTTTTCAGCATCAATCAGGGTCTCTCCGGAATTGAGGCCAGTGAGAACGCCCTGCTCACGGGCAATAGTTCTTCTCAGTTCCTCGAGCAATTGAACAGCATCCTGACCGGTCGCCCGCCACAGGGAGCGTCCGTCAACCTGACTTTGCGCCCTGACGTTCAGCAGGCGGCCTGGGATGCTCTGGGCAGCTATCAAGGTTCCGTCGTCGTGACCGAGGTGGCAACGGGCAAGATTCTCGCCATGGTTTCCACTCCGTCGTTTGATCCCAACGTGTTAGCCGGTCACAACACCGACGACGTCATCAGCTATTACGACGCGCTCAACGACGATCCCGCGCAACCGCTGATCAATCGGGCTATCGGTGCCCTGAATCCCCCCGGATCAACCTTCAAGCTTGTGGTCGCCGCCGCCCTCCTCGAATCAGGTCAGTACACCGCGGAAAGCACCGTGCCGAACCTCGACAGACTCACGTTGCCCGGCACCAACGCCGAGGTTCGTAATGCGAACGACAAAACGTGTGGTCCCGGTGACCAGGTGTCGCTCGCTACCGCGGTGTCCCTGTCGTGCAACATTCCGATGGCCGAGTTCGGAATGGCCCTCGGATACAAGCCCATCGTTGAGATGGCTAAGAAGTTCGGCTTCAACCAATCTTTTGATGTTCCACAGACGACAGCCGAGAGTCACATCCCCCAGGTGATGGACGAACCGCAAACCGGGCTCGCGTCCTTCGGGCAGTTTGATGTTCGTGCCACCCCCCTGCAGATGGCGCTGGTGTCGGCCGCCATTGCCAATGGCGGTGTTGAGATGTATCCGACACTCATCGAAAACATCACGGGGAGCGACCTGCTGCCGATCCGAACGTTCGCTCCGCGAGAGTTCTCGCGACCGATAAGCCCGCAAACTGCGGCCGCGATAACGGCCATGATGCAGGCAAGTGTCAGCAACGGTGCGGCAACTAATGCCAGTATTGACAATGTCAGTGTTGCGGGTAAGACCGGGACCGCAGAAAACGGCCCGGACGAGCCCTACACGCTGTGGTTCACGGGATTTGCCCCCGCAACAAGTGAACCGAAATACGCAGTAACCGTGGTCGTAGAAAACGGCGGCGGTATGGGAACCAACGGATACGGAAACCTAATTGCGGCACCCATCGCGCGTGCCGTTCTAGAGGCGGTGCTTAATCAATGAGGCCTTCAGCTGGGATGAACTTCGGCGGGCGCTACGAGCTTGAGTCGCGCATTGCTGTGGGTGGCATGGGCGAGGTCTGGCAAGCCACCGACACCGTTATCGGTCGAAACGTTGCCATCAAAATCTTGAAGGATGAATTCCTCGGCGACCCCGGCTTTTTGGAGCGCTTCCGCGCGGAGGCTCGCCACGCAGCGTTGGTCAACCACGAGGGCATCGCCAACGTGTACGACTACGGCGAAGAAGACGGCAGCGCCTATCTCGTGATGGAACTCGTCCCGGGTGAACCGCTGTCGTCAATCATCGAACGCGAGAAAACGCTCTCCACTGACCGAGTTCTCGACATTGTCGGCCAGACGGCCGCAGCGCTGCAGGCCGCTCACGCCGCCGGGCTGGTCCACCGCGACGTCAAGCCTGGCAACATGCTCATCACCCCCGAGGGTCGCGTCAAAATTACCGACTTCGGTATTGCCCGGATCGCCGATCAGGTTCCCCTCACGGCCACGGGCCAGGTGATGGGAACCGTGCAGTACCTTTCTCCCGAACAGGCCAGCGGCCATGCGGCCAGCCCGTCCACCGACGTCTATTCGCTCGGCATCGTGGCTTACGAGTGCTTGACCGGGAAGCGTCCGTTCTCTGGCGAGTCCCAGGTTGCCATCGCGATGTCGCAGATCAACGATGCGCCGCCGCCGCTTCCCGATACCATCGCGGAACCCGTTCGCAACCTCGTGATGAGTTGCTTGGCTAAGCGCCCGGACGCGCGTCCCTCCACCTCAGCACACTTGGCCCGCGCCTGTCAGGCGCTTCGCCGAGGCGATGTCCAAGGGGCCGCGGCCGCTGTTCCTGAGGTCTTGGGCGGACTCGCGCCTGATGACGCCACCATGGTGATGCCGCGAACGGCTGAAACCGGTGCCACCACGGTACTGAGCATTCCCGAGTCTGGTAACGGCACGCCACAGCCAAAGAAGCGTAATCCGTGGACGTGGCCGCTCATTGCTCTCGGCGGTGTTCTGCTCATTGTGCTGGTGGGATCACTCATCGCCCTTTTCGCCGGGGGCGGGCCACAGCCCGCGCCCACCACGAGCGCGCCCGAAACGAGTACGACGCCGACCGCGTCGCCGACGAAGTCGCCCACCAAGACGCCCACGCCCACGCCCACGGCTGCGGCCATTCCCACCGATCTCGTGGGCAAGAACATTGACGCCGCGGAAGCCCAGCTCAAGGCCGCCGGCTGGAAGAACCTCGCGCGCGTGAGTGTCGGGGTTGCCCACTACTCCGAAGACGTCTTCACGGTTTCCTACGTCTCCGCAACCGGGGTGACTCCGTTTAGCGACCAAATCACTCTCAAGTACTACGAAAACACGCCGTCGCTCAGCACTCCGGGTGTTGCCTCGCTCATCGGTTCTGGCCCTGTCCCCGCTGGCAGCAGTTTTGACGTGACCTGGTCCGCGTACACATGTCCCGTGTCGTTTAACGTGGTGAGCTACACGGTGACGTTCAATGGCGCGGCGATTTCACCGCCCAACCCACCGAGCGTGACGACCGCAACCCTGACTGCCCCGGCTATCGCTGGAACATACAACATGACCTATGTCGTGATGTGTGACGGAGTCCTTTCTCCGGCTGCTTCGAGCCTGCCGATCGTCGTCAACTAGATCGGATTCGCGTGAACGAAACGCCGCTCATCTCCGGGCGCTACCGCATTACCGGGTTACTCGGTCACGGGCTGTTTACGGATGTCTACAAGGCCGATGACACGGTCCTCGGTCGCAAGGTCGCGCTGAAGGTGCTGAAGAGTGACTTCGCGCGCAACCCGTCGATTGTTTCTCGGTTCAACCAAGACTCGCGGTCCTCAACCGATCTCGTTCACGAAAACATTGCGCACGTCCTCGACGTGGGTTCGGCGGTTTTTGATCCCGCAACCACGGAGCAGCGTCCCTTTGTCACCATGGAGCGCGTTTCCGGACTCCCGCTGACAGACCTCCTGGCACGTGGTCCCCTCAAGCCGGCCGAAGCGTGCCGAATTGCAGACAGCGTGTTGAGCGCTCTCGAGGCTGCTCATCGGAAGGGTGTCGTACACCAGGGCATCACACCCAATAACGTTCTGATCTCCACAACGGGATCCGTGAAGTTGAGTGATGTGGGGTTGTCCGCCGGAATTCGAGAGGCCGCTGGGCTCAGTGTGCCGCAGGACGCGGTTGAGTGGCGTGCCCCCGAGTTGTCGGGTAGCGGACCCGCCGACGTCCGCGCCGACGTCTTTTCTGTCGGTGTCCTGTTGTTTGCCATGCTCACGGGTGAAGTGCCCTTTCCCGGTGGCTATGCAGGAACGCGCGCCGCCATGGCGTCGAGCCTGAACGACCGAATTCCCATCTCCCTGAATCTCGTTGTCGCCCGTGCCCTCGAGCCACGACCGGAGTCACGATTTGCGTCGGCAGCGCAGTTCCAAGCGGAATTGCGCGAAGCTTCGGCCGGTCTCCCGGGGGCAATTCCTGAGATGGCCGAACAAAGAGTTCCCGACGCCGAGTCACCGGTCGTTGTGCCCACTATCGTTGAGCCGCCGGCCGTGTTGCCACCAGCGCCCATCGCGACCACATCCGCACTACGGTCGCCCTCGTACGACTTGCCTCCCACAGAACGCATGGACTCGGTTCCGCCCACCACCACGGATTCGCTGGTGATGCTGTTTGGTCGGAGCGCCGTCTCTCAGGGCGGTGGTTTCGAGCCGAGCCTGCCCGCGAAGCAACGTCAACGTGGCCGCGTCGTTCTTGGGCTCGTCGTCAGCCTCGTATTCGTGGTTGCCATATCCATGGTGACGCTCTGGGTGCTCAACATTAAGCCGGTTGACTTCTTCCCGACGTCGGCACGCACGGTTCCCAATGTCATTGGTTTTGATTACACGAAGGCCGCGGAGGCCGTCACGAAAGCCGGCTTGACCCCCGTTCGCATTGATGAACCGAACGCAAAAGTTCCCCTGGGCGCCGTTATCCGGATTGATCCGAATGCCGATAAAGAGGTTGATATCGGAACGCGCATCACGCTTTACGTATCTTCGGGCTTATCGGATGTCGCGATTCCCAATATTTCTGGCATGACGGTCGAGGAAGCCACGGCCGCACTGAAGAAACTCGGCCTTGTCGTCGGATCCAGCTCTCAGGGTAATTCGGCCACAATTGCTCAGGGATTGGTTGTGGGAACCACACCAGCGGCGGGCTCCACCGCGAAAACCGGCGTGGCCGTCAACCTGATCCTCTCCTCGGGCCAGGTAACTATTCCGGACCTCACGGGCATGACTGTCGACGCAGCGACGGCAGTCTTGGGTAGTTCAGAAATCATGATCACTCCGTCACTTCAAGCAGACACGACATGTCGTGTAGGAGCGGATGGCGTTGTCGTGACGTCTCAGTCGGTGCCCCCGGGAGACACGCCCGCGCGAACGCCGATTACGCTCACTTACTGTGCTGGATAAGCGGATTCTTCGTCTGGGCTAGGGCGGCCGCGCCCGTGAGGCCCAGGCTCTCGAGCCAGTTGCCGAGCATAAGATAGCCGCCTTCGGTCAGAACCGATTCGGGATGAAACTGAACTCCGTGAATAGGGGCGGACGCGTGACGCAGTCCCATGATGACACCTCCGTCAGTGCGGCTGGTCACCACGAGCGAGGGTGGAACCGTTCCGTCAACGACGGCAAGCGAGTGATAGCGCGTGGCGGTAAACGGCTGTCCGACGCCTCGGTAGAAGTCGCTGTCGTCGTGTCGAATCTGCGACGTCTTGCCGTGCATCAGTTCTTCGGCGTTTGTCACCGTTGCGCCAAATGCTTCGGCGATGGCCTGGTGACCTAGGCAGACTCCCAAGAGTGGTTTTTGGGCACGCTCCGCAGCCCGGACAATCTCAATCGACACTCCCGCGTCGGAGGGCTTTCCTGGCCCGGGAGACACGAGAACGCCGTCGTAGTCGGCGATGACGGCATCTAGGTCATCTGAGGAAATGGCATCGTTGCGAATGACGTTCGTTTCGGCGCCCAGTTCTTGCAGGTATCCGTTGAGCGTGTAAACAAAGCTGTCGTAGTTATCGACGACCAGAATTCGGGTCATCAGCCAACGTCCACGGATCGCGTCAGGAGTGTGTCCACCCACGGAAAAAGTAGAAACGTCAGCGCGGCAAGAACGGCGAGTGCCCCGCCCACAACGATGAGGACGCGAGCCCAGAGCGGCCCGGGCAAGACTTTCCAAAGTGCGATGTACATCGTTTAATTATGCCTTTACCATCGTTGCGATTTCCTTGGGCGGACCAGCGTCGGCTGGTTGCCAGCCGACCATCACCGCGTAGGTAATGAGTCGTTCGTTGTTGCCTAATTCTGGGTTGCAGGTCGTGATGGTGAGAAGACTCTGGCCATCGACGGCCGCGCCGCCACCGGGTATTGCACTCACGACGGACACTTCGGAGGGCATGACGTACTCGGTGTTACGAACTTTGTAGGAGTAGTAACCGTTTGACGTCTGAATCACAATCAGGTCGCCGGTGCGTAGTTTGGGGGCTTCCCGGAACGGACTGCCGTGTCCGGCGCGGTGTACGGCAAACGCCACATTGCCGGCTTCTCCGGGAAGATTTGAGTCAGGGTAATGACCAAAGTATCCCCGATTGAGAACCCCCTCGGCGTCGACGCCCTCAGCAGCAACCTTGATGTAGTCGTTGCCAAATCGAGGAATGTAGATGTTGCCGAAAACGGTATCGATCTCAGCCTTGCTCATGACGGGCGCGGGTCCGTAGTCGGGAGCCGCGGTATCGGTCACCGTGGGTAAAGGCGTTTTTGATGTCGTCCACTTTTTTGCGTTTTCTTCTGCCACGACTGTGGACGAGTTGAAGATGATGACGTCGTTGACCCAGAGTTGCCACCCGAGGAACATCATCACGACGACACCGAGGGTGATGAGAGACTCGCCGACGACCCCTAGGCCTCGCGAGAATCCGCGCGATAAGAAGAACGTGCGAAGCGCCTGTCGAACGGAAACCTTCTTTTTTGCTTTCTTGCCTGTTTTGCCTGGTCCGTCTTCAGCGGCCGAGGGCGCCGCCTCAATGGCGTCAAACACCGGGTGATAGGCAATCGCTTCGACGGCCGCTTCAATTGACTCGTCGTAATCGTCGGGTTCTTCGGCGTCGTCGGCGTGATCCGACTCGCTAGAGCCGTCGGCCTCGATGGATTCTGCCAACGTTTTAGCAGCATCTTTTTCTTCGTTGACGCTGTCCGTTGGGTCAGATGATGCTGCCTCGGAAGGCGAATCTTTGCTCGTGCCCTCGTCGTCGAGAGGTTGCGGTGAGCCGCCCTCGGGGGGCGTCGTCTCGTCGGCGGGGGGTGGGGTGGTCACGAAAAACATCCTACTGGGGGTCTCAGATTTACTCTGTGCGGGCGCTGTGAAGCACCGGCTATACTCATTGAGTTATGGCAAAGTCACGAACAACTAAAACCCGCACATCACGCGATACCGAGGGAAACCCGAATCCCGTTTGGTACAAGCCCGTGATGTTTGGCTTCATGCTTCTCGGGCTCGTATGGATCATCGTGTTCTACATCTCGCAGGCCAGTCTCCCCGTAGCTGCCCTGGGTCAGTGGAACATCCTGGTCGGCTTCGGAATCGCGTTCGTCGGCTTCCTGATGACCACCCGGTGGCGCTAGCGGTTCTTACACTCGTGTAATTCTCCGCATGTGGATAACCTGTGGGTAAGTTTTTCGCGTGTGAGCGCCCCTCGTGCTTTCGTTGGGGCGTTAGCCGACGAAGATTGGCGCGTGAGCCAGTGCTGCCACGAATTCGACGACGACCAGGCCAACAATGAGGCCCACTTGCAGGTTCTTCTTGCTGCGTTCTCGCGTTCGAGCGTAAATCAAACCGACGACGGCGCCTCCAATGAGGCCACCCACGTGTGCCTGCCACGACAGATTTGATCCCGGAAGGAAACTGATCACGACGTTGATCACCAGCAGGACGAGCAGGCTCGTCGAGTTTCCGCCCAGGTGTCGCAAGATCACCAAATAGGCGCCCATCAGCCCGAATATCGCGCCCGAGGCGCCAACCACCGAATTGAATTCCAGCCCGAGGGCCAAGTCGAAGTACAGGACCCCGAGTGAGCCGGCGAGCCCCGAGATGAAGTAGAGGGCGAGAAATTTGGCCCGTCCGAGCATCGACTCGAGAGCCTGCCCAAACATCCACAGCGTGAACATGTTGAACAGAATGTGCAGAAACGATGAGGGCGAGTGGGCAAACATCGACGTGATCATGCGCCACGGTTCGTAGGGCGCGCCCGCAGAAGCAAACTCCGCGAGTGAGTAGTACGGCGAGTAGAGCAGCGCAGCCGTCAGGTTGAGGCCGGGAATCAGCTGCAGCAGGTAAATGAAAACATTGATACCGATGAGCGTGTAGGTGACAACTGGCGTTGCCGTGCCGGGAATTCGCAAGAATCGCCGAGCCCCGCCAGTGCGCTGGTTCGAGCGTGCCTTACCCGAGCAGTCGGGGCAGAGCACCCCGACGGGAGCCGGTGTTTGACACTTGGGGCAAATCGCCGTTCCGCAACGCTGGCACGTGATAAACGTCTGTGTTTGAGGATGCCACCGGCAACCGGCCGGTTGCGGATCCGCACTGCTCACGTTCTAGCCGGCAGGTGTAATGGTGATGGACTCAATCACCACGGTGTCCAGCGGGCGATCGCGGCTGTCGGTCGGCGTGACACCAATCTCGTCGACGATTGCTCGTGACGCGTCGTCGACGACTTCACCAAAAATGGTGTGCTTGCCGTTGAGCCATGGGGTGGCGGCAATCGTAATGAAGAACTGCGAACCGTTCGTGCCTGGGCCGGCGTTTGCCATGGCCAGAAGATAGGGGCGGTCAAAAACCAGTTCGCCGTGTATTTCGTCCGCAAATCGGTAACCCGGCCCGCCGGTTCCGGTGCCAATGGGATCGCCGCCCTGGATCATGAAGTCGGGAATGACACGGTGAAAAACCACGCCGTTGTAGAGGGGCTCGGTTGATGTGGCGCCCGATTCGGGGTGTGACCATTCCTTTGTTCCCATCGACAAACCAACGAAATTGTCGACCGTATTCGGAGCGTGGTGTCCGAAAAGGTTCACGAGGATGTGGCCTCGATTGGTTGAAATATCAGCGACGGCGGTGTGCAGAGTCATGGTTATCATCCTGTCACACCTGTCGAAGTTCCTTTGCGTGCCAGCGAGGAATGGCAAGATGGACACAGGAGCGCTACCTGCTCCACCAAAGGAGATGCGCATGGCCACCAAGAAGCCCACCGCCAAGGAGATTCGTCGCGACGCCGACCGCCTACTTCGCCAGCAGCGTGAGGTCTTGGCCGAGGCGGGAACCGTGCTCCGTGCTGCCGGGCGCGAGGCCGGTCGATATGCACACGACGACCTGTATCCACGCTTCTCCGAGGGCACGCGCCACGCTGCCCGGTCGGCTCGCGAACGATTGGTGGGGGATGTCATTCCCTCGATTGCCTCTGTAGTCGGGTCCACGATGTCGGTGGTAGACGCCGCCCGCGGCAAATCATCACTACTGGGTCGGGCCTTGGGTTCCGCAAGCAAGCGGGCGGCCCCCGTTGCCGCCAAGGCCGGTGCGGGCAAGTACATCGCCATCGGGCTGGGCGTAGCCGTGGCTCTGGGCGTGGGCTACGTGATTTATCAGACGTTCCGCGCGGACGACGAACTCTGGGTTGAGGAAGATCTCGACTAGGCGTCGAGCTCAGATAACCTCGGTGGCAACAACGCGACAGGAAGTTCCTGACCACTTCGTTCCGCACATTCAGGGACTTCGTGCACTCGCGGTGCT
>CANFVD010000016.1 GCA_947450345.1 Actinomycetota bacterium | reverse complement strand
CTCATCACCGAGGTCACGACCGATGCGGAGACCGGTGCCGTGATGTACGGCACGACGGATCTGCTCCTCACGCAGTTGGGCATCAACACGCTCGACGAGATGCCCGCCATCGCTCCCTTCCTGTCCGATGGCCAGGATGGCTTTGATCCGGATGCCTAACGCTGATGGGTGCAGCCGATGAGTGACGCTGAGAGCGAGCCCGACGGCGTCCGCCTGCAAAAGGTCTTGGCGCACGCCGGGGTTGCCTCGCGCCGTGTAGTCGAAGACATGATCGTGGCGGGTCGCGTCACCGTCAACGGCGAACCGGCCACGGAACTCGGCCGTCGCATCGACCCCGAGGTTGACCTCGTGGCCGTTGATGGGCAGGCCGTGCAACTTGATTCCGCCAAACGCTACGTCATGCTCAACAAGCCGACAGGCGTGATCAGCACGATGCGCGACGAACAGGGTCGTCCCGACCTCAGCGATTTTGCCGACCAGTTTGACGAACGGCTCTACAACGTGGGTCGCCTCGACGGCGACACCTCGGGGCTGTTGCTGCTCACCAATGACGGCGAACTCGCCAACGTCATGGCGCATCCGCGTTTCGGCGTTGAAAAAACGTACGTGGCCAAGGTGCGTGGGCGCGTGAAGCAACCCACGCTCGCACGACTGATGCGCGGCGTTGATCTCGACGACGGGCCTATCGCCGCTGACCGAGCGCGCATTCTCTCGACCACCACTCAGGGCGGAACTCTTCTCGAGGTCACACTGCACTCGGGGCGTAACCGCATCGTGCGACGCATGCTTGACGCGGTTGGTCATCCGGTGATCGAACTCGTTCGGCGTCAGTTTGGGCCCCTGCATCTGGGCACGTTGCCCTCCGGCCAGATGCGGGACTTGACTAAAGTGGAACTCGGTCAGATTCTGACGCTGATGCGCGCCGACGAGTCTGGGGCCGACAGCGCGACTGCCGAAAATCCGGCGGATTCCGAGCGCGAGACAGAGGACGGTGGGTCGTGAACGACAACACGAACGCCGTTCGCCTGAACGGGCAGGTGCGCATTGTTGGCGCGGGCCTGTTGGGGGCCAGTATTGGCTTGCGACTGCGGTCGCTCGGCATCGATGTTGTTCTCGACGATGTCTCCCCGTCTTCGGTGCGACTGGCCGCTGACCTGGGTGCCGGACGGGCCACCGGAGCTGACGACAGCCCCGTGCTCGTGGTCGTTGCGGTTCCCCCGGACGTCACGGCCGACGTGATTGCCGCTGAGCTCGCGCGCTTCCCGGATGCCGTGGTCACCGACGTGGCCAGCGTCAAGCTGTCGCCGCTCCTTGAATTGCGCTCGCGTGGCGTGAACCTGGTCAACTACATTGGCTCACATCCGCTGGCCGGCCGCGAACGCGGTGGCGCAATTTCTGCCGGTGGCGACTTGTTCATCGGCCGTCCGTGGGTGGTCTGCCGGGACGAAGAGACACCCGCGTGGGCGCTGGCTCTGGTCGAAAACCTCGCGCTTGACCTGGGTGCCGTTCCCATCGAGATGTCACCGGAAGATCACGATGCCGCGGTCGGGCTGGTCTCCCACGTGCCACAGATTGTGTCGAGCCTGATGGCGAAGCAGCTGGCGACGGCCGGAGACGACGCCGTGCGCTTGGCCGGACAGGGTGTGCGTGATGTCACCCGCATCGCCGCCAGTTCGCCCGAGCTGTGGATTCAGATTCTCGCTGCTAACCGGGATGCCGTCGTGGCCATTCTGGAGAACTACGCGCGTGACCTAGCGGCTGTGACGGATGCCCTCCGCGATGTTGAAGCTCCTGGTGCGCGCCGCGTGCTGGCCGAGGAGTTGGCCGGCGGCAACGAGGGAGTCTCGCGCCTTCCCGGCAAGCACGGTGAACACCGACGCTTTGCGAGCATCACCGTTTTGGTCGACGACAAACCCGGACAAATCGCCAAACTTCTCACCGAGGTGGGCGAGCTCAATATCAACCTTGAGGACATGCGCCTCGATCACGCCGAGGGAGCGCAACTAGGCATGGTCGAATTCTCGGTGCTCCCCGATGTGGCCGACGGCTTGATTGCCGACCTCGAGGCTCGCGGGTGGCGGGTGCACCGATGAGCGTGCACCGATGAGGGCGCGTCGATGAGCGTGCAACGATGACGACCCCCGTCGTCGTGGCCATTGATGGCCCCGCCGGCTCTGGTAAGTCGAGCGTGAGTAAGGCCGTCGCCATCGCACTGGGTTACGACTACCTCGATACCGGTGCCGCCTATCGGGCCGTCGCGTGGCACGTAAAGTCGCTCGGCATTGACGCGAATGACGCGGACGCCGTGCGTGGCGCTGTGCGTGATCTGGACCTATCCTTCACTCCGGATGCCGAAAAATACGCTGTCCACGTCGGAGTGACCGACGTGACCGAGGCCATTCGCACACCCGAAGTCACCGCACTGGTGAGTGCGGTGTCGCGAGTGCCAGAGGTCCGCGAATTCCTCAATCAACGTTTTCGCCAGTGCATGGCCGAGACGCGTCGGTCGGGCATCGTGGTGGAGGGGCGCGACATCACAACAGTCGTGGCACCTGATGCGGATGCCCGCATCCTGCTGACCGCTGATGAGAGCGTTAGAATGGAGCGTCGGGGACGTGAGGTTCCGCCTCAGTCGCGTGACGAGCTCACCCGCCTGGTTCGCGACAGGGATGCGGCAGATGCTCGCGTTTCCGACTTCATGACTGCCGCCGATGGTGTCATGACTATTGATTCCACGAATCTCACCTTCGACCAGACGGTTGATGCGGTGGTGTCGCACATCACAAGTGCCACCACCAAACAGCTAAGGATTTTCATGTCACAGAACGACAACGGCTCGCACGGCGGGTCGACGAGCGGAGAGGCCGAGTTTGACGATTCCGTCATCGGCGAGACTGAGGTCATTCAGCTGGGGATGACGCTCGATGCCCTCACTGACGATGTGGCACAAGCGCGCGCGGCCGCCCTGCGCCAGGGCCTCGACGACTACGATCTCGACGAAGACGACCTTGATGTCCTTGAGGCAATCACCGAAGACCCGGACGAAATCACCTATCTCCCGGCACTTCCCGTGCTTGCCGTCGTGGGGCGCCCCAACGTGGGCAAGTCGGCGCTGGTCAACCGCATCCTGGGTCGCCGCGAAGCCGTGGTGGAAGACACTCCCGGCGTGACCCGCGACCGCGTGACCTACAAGTCGGAGTGGAACACTCGCAACTTCACCCTGGTTGACACCGGCGGCTGGGAACCCGACGCCAAAGGTATCAACGCGTCCGTGGCCGCGCAGGCCGAGGTGGCCATCGACCTCGCGGACGCCGTGCTCTTTGTGGTTGATGCCAACGTCGGGGCGACCGCGACAGATGAGCATGTGGTCCGCTTGCTGCGCAAAACCAAGATTCCCGTTTACCTCGTTGCTAACAAGGTCGACGACTCTCGTCAAGAGGCGAATGCCGCCACGTTGTGGTCGCTCGGCCTGGGCGAGCCTTATCCCGTTTCAGCCCTCCACGGTCGTGGCGTCGCTGATCTGCTCGACCTGGTGGTGGGCAAGCTTCCCGCCATCTCGGCAGTAGCCAAGCAGGAGGTAGGCGGTCCGCGTCGCGTCGCCATTCTCGGCCGACCCAACGTGGGCAAGTCGTCTCTGCTCAACAAAGCGGCCGGCGAAGAGCGCGTCGTCGTGAACGAACTTGCCGGAACCACTCGCGACCCCGTCGACGAGCAGGTGGAGATCGCCGGCAAGATCTGGCGCTTCGTCGACACCGCCGGAATCCGGCGCCGCGTTCACTTGCAACAGGGCGCCGACTTCTACGCCACCCTGCGCACCAGTGCTGCCCTTGAAAAGGCCGAGGTCGCCGTGGTGATGCTCGACGTGACCGAGCCCATCAGCGAGCAAGACGTGCGCATCATCGATCTCGTCCTCGAGTCTGGCCGCGCGCTGGTGCTCGCCTTCAACAAATGGGACCTGCTCGATGACGATCGACGCCGCTACCTCGAGCGCGAAATTGAGCAGGATCTGGCTCACGTGGCCTGGGCTCCTCGCGTCAACATTTCGGCGCGCACCGGTCGCCACATGGAGAAGCTCGTTCCCGCTCTTGAGCTCGCCCTGCGGTCGTGGGACACGCGAATCCCCACGGGCAAGTTCAACGCATTCCTCTCCGAACTCACGGCGGCCCACCCGCACCCCGTTCGTGGTGGCAAGCAGCCGCGCATTCTGTTCGGCACACAGGCGTCTACGCGCCCGCCCACGTTTGTGCTTTTCACCACCGGATTCCTCGATCCCGGTTACCGTCGTTACATCACGCGTCGACTTCGCGAGATCTACGGCTTTGAAGGTTCCCCGGTTCAGGTCAACATGCGCGTGCGCGAGAAGCGCAAGCGCTAACGACTCGCGGGCTTCCCGCACTACGCTCGATACAGGGAGGCGCCATGGAAGACGAGTTCAAACGTCAAGCTGCGCAAAACGCACCGCCACACATGCCGCCGGCACATTTGCGGGATCCCGGTGACAACTGGGTGTACGCCACCGACGGCACGAAGTATTGGGGCGCTTTCGGTGCGTCAGGACTGCTCCTGTGGCACCCCGACCACGGGATTTTGTTGCAGCATCGGGCCACGTGGAGCCACAACGGCGGAACGTGGGCGTTGCCCGGCGGTGCCCGTCGTCAGCATGAATCCGCAGAGGATGCTGCCATGCGCGAAGCCGCCGAAGAGGCGGGTGTGCCTGGCGAACTCGTCACCATTCTCTTCACGAGTGTTTTTGACCTCGAGTATTGGTCGTACACCACCGTCGTCGCGCGTGCCGAGGAGCACTTCGTTCCCGTCATGGGCGATGCCGAATCACTCGAACTCGAGTGGGTTGCTGTGGAGGAAGTCTCAGCCCGTGACCTGCATCCCGGATTTGCGTCTTCCTGGCCCGGGCTTCGAGACCGCCTCATCGAGATGACAGGCTAGGCCTTCCTTGAGCGTTGCAGAACACAAGGGTTATGAGCGTCTCGTCAATTTCACCGACGCCATTGTGGCGATTGCCGCAACACTCCTGATTCTTCCCGTGGTCGACGCGGCGTCACAGCTGGGCAGCCATGACGCTGACGCCTTCATCGAAGGTGTCTTCCCCGAACTCATCATGTTTGTGTTGAGTTTCGCGATCATCGCCAACTTTTGGCTGGAACATCACCGCCTCTTCCGCCTTATCGACAAATTCGACACTTTTCTGATTTTCTTCAACTTCGTCTGGCTCTTTGGCATTGTCCTGATGCCTATGCCGACGGCCCTGATTGTTGACGGAAATGCTGGCGATGTGTTGGCCGTCGCTTTCTATATCGGCACGATGGTCGTGATTTCGCTCATGCACTTTCTCATGTCTAATCACGTGCGTCGCCACCCCGAATTTGAGCACGGCGCATCAGTCACCACTAATCGCTGGTTGGGGGCACTCGTCTCGACATGTTTGCTCGTGGTCGCGCTCATTGCGGGGCTCTTCATCCCCCAAGTTGGGCTCTGGGGCTTGGCAATCATGTTTGTGACGCCATTATTTGTGCGACTTCTTCGCCGGTTCATGCCTGTGCGCCAGACCGCCGTCCGAAGCGCTGCCCGAAGATGACGTCGCCTCGCCACCCGCGTCGATTGCGATCATGGATAGTGATTGTGGGGGCATGTGTTATCGTAAGTGCCGGGTTGACGAGTTGCGCGGCATCCGACGGCGGGCTCGCACCCGAGTCAGCCTCACCCGTGACCGGTTCGGGGACTGAAGGTTCCGACACCATCGCGGTGATTGGCGACTTCGGTTCGGGGGACGAGAACGAGCGGGCCGTGGCGGACTTGGTCGCCGCACGAAATCCTGATGCCATTTTTACCACGGGTGACAACGTCTATTCGAATGCGGGATACGCCGCACTGGTCGGTGACTTCTACGGCCCCTTCGTTGCCGCCGGAACCTTCTATCCAGCCACAGGAAATCATGATTACGAACAGGGCATCGCGGCCTTTGACGACTACTTCGGCTACCTGAAGGGTCAGCGGGACTACACCGTCACTCTCGGTGACATCGAATTCTTCATCCTCGACGGCGACCAGGGCTTAGCGTCGCTGGATGCCAACCACAATCAGGAGGCTTGGCTGCGCACTATGGTCGGGGCGTCGACTGCCGCGCACAAGATTGTGGTCGTGCACTATCCGCCCTATTCATCAGGGGATCGCCACGGATCGACACCGGATTACCAATGGGACTTCGCCGGCATGGGCGTGACTCTCGTGCTCTCCGGCCACGATCACGTCTACGAGCGCATTGAGCTCGGGGGAGTCACCTATGTCGTTGATGGCTCGGGTGGCAAGACGCTCTACGCGTGCGGCGACAGCGTGAGCGGTTCGGTGCTCTGCTTCGATGCCACCTTTGGCGCGCTCTTCCTTTCGTCCAACTCGGGAGGCTTCGTTGCCGAATTTGTGGCGACCGACGGACGCGTGATTGACAGCTTTTCGTTGCCCGCCGGAAGCTAGACGAGAATTTTCGATCGCACCTAACAAAGGTAAGTTTTTTCAGGTTTGGGTAGTAGATTGTCTTCGGTCGTTCGTTGCGATCCATCTCTACAAGGAGAACCAATCATGATGAAAAACTCGACCGCCAAGGCTGTTGCCGTTGCCGCCATCATCGTTCTTGCGTCCACCACGCTGGTTGCCTGCTCATCCGGGTCCACCTCGCGGGAGGCAAGCGCCTATCGCGCCAGCCACCTCTGCGTGTTGAACGGCACCGACAAGACAATCATGTCGGTGGGCGAATTCGCCATGACCCGTACGGGTGAATCTCACCCGGATCCCACCGGACCTCTCGAGCCAGGGAAATCCTGGTGCACCAATGGCTATAACGCCTTCAAGGAAGACGCACTAACATCTCCGAGTGACGCCAATGTTGAGATTAGGTTCACCGACAACTATGGCGATTTCATGCAATTTCTCGTGAGCAATTGGGCGCTGACGTCACCAATCATGGAGTACGGCCGAGAGCAAGTCGAGGACAGTTTTCAGCCGGGACCTGACCCTTGGGAGAAAGACGTCACGCTTCCCGAACCGAACGTGTTGAACCCCAAGACGGGCCCCTCTCACGATTATCACCTCCGTCGACTCGATGACACCCCCGATTTCAAAGAATGGCTCATCACGGTCAGGCGCTAGCTTTTTTCGAACACCGACGGGAGTCACTCATGGCAATCACCAATTTTTACCGGGCTGCGACAGGCGTCGCTCTCTCAGTTATTGCGCTGACAACGTTGTCGGCCTGTGCCTCCGGCGGAACCTCAGCTGTTGTTCCGAAGAATGAGATGAGTCGCGAGGCCGGTGCCTATCGCGCGAGTCACCTCTGTGTTCTCAATGGCACCGACAAGACGATTCTCTCCGTTGGCGAATTTGAGATGAGTCGGAAGGGGGAGACGCATCCTGACCCCACGGGTCCCCTCGCGCCGGGAGCAACCTGGTGCACCAATGGCTACAACTCGTTTACCGACTCCTTCGGTGACACGCAGGATGCCAGCGTCGAAATAAAGTTCGCCGAGACCGGCGGTGATTTTGCTCGCTTTGCCGTGAGTAACCCCGGCGGTGGCTATCCCGTGATTGAGTTCGGTCAAGAAACCTGGGATTGGACATTTACGCCCGGCTCAGACTCTGCGCCATGGGAGATGGACACGACAATCCCCGATCCCAACAGTGTGTACTCAAAAACCGGACCAGCTCACGACTACCACCTGCGGCGACTCGACGACACTCCCATCTTCAAGGAGTGGCTCGTCACCGTGAAGCGGTAACTATCTCGTTTCTGACACACAAGCGCTAGGAGCCGACAATGGCAATCAGTAAGGTCTTCAAAACGGTCGCGGCGGGAGCTGTGGCGATATTTGCGGCAACATCATTAGTTGCCTGTAGCTCCGGCAGTTCCTCGAGCGTTTCACTTGATTCGACGGCCGTTCGCAAGGCCAGTGGGTACCTGCCTAGTCGTGTCTGCGTGGAGAACTACACCAACGAGACGATTATGTACGTGGGTGAGTTCGAGATGAATCGCACGGGCGTATCTCACCCCGACCCCGCCGGGCCGCTCAAACCTTTTGACGCCTGGTGTACCGACGGTTACAACGCTTTCTCTGACGTGACGGGCATGCCAACAGATGCGATTGTCGAAGTGAAGTTTTCCGATGCTCCAGGAGATTTCGTCCGGTTTGCTTTTCGTAACGGGTACATGTGGGGGGACCCGTACATGATGTTCGGCCAAGAGATCCTTGACAACACCTTCCCCACGGCGGATGACGGCTGGTACCGAGACTTTAACTTACCCGCCTCCGGGCGCAACTTCTTCTTTCAAGTCCCCTACGAAAGCCCCGATTTCCAGGAGTGGTCGATTGAGGTCAATTAGTCCGGTTCGTTGTAATTGTCACCACCCTGGGAGTCACACATGAATATCAACCGCGCCTTACGGGCTGTCGCCGCGGGAGCTTTGGCGGTCATTTCCGTCACGTCACTGGCTGCGTGCGCGTCGAGTGGCGTCCCAAGGGAAGCGAGTGCCTACCGCGCGAGTCATATGTGTGTTCTCAATGGCACCGACAAGGCAATAATGTCGGTCGGCGAATTTGAGATGACGCGCCTCGACGTGACACACCCCGATCCGACCGGTCCGCTCGAGCCGGGAGACACCTGGTGTACCGACGGCTACAACGCGTTGAAGAATGAGGCCGGTAGTACGTGGGACGCCAGCGTTGACGTTCGGTTCAGCGACGCGCCTGATGACTTTGCCCGATTTCTTGTGAGAAACGGCGCATTTGATTATCCGACGATGTGGTGTGGCCAGGTGAACAGAGTGATCTTGTGGACTCCGGGATTCTTGGGAATCGAGTGGGAGAGAGACGTGACCATACCGGCCCAAGGGTTAGGTGGTGTTCAGACGGCACCGGTTCACGACTTCCACCTTCGGCGCCTCGACGATACTCCCGACTATAAGGAATGGCTCATTACGGTGCGGAGCTAGTCGCAGGCACCGTCACGTCATCAACTCACGCATGACAAACCGCTAGACTTCTGTAGTTGCCTTCGGGCAATAGCCACGGGCTGTGGCGCAGCTTGGTAGCGCACTTGACTGGGGGTCAAGGGGTCGCAGGTTCAAATCCTGTCAGCCCGACCAAAACAACAACCGCCCTCTTCCGGGCGGTTTTGTTTTTGGTCTTGGATACACTTTCAGGCGGTCCGGCCGGTTCGGGAAGTTGCTGGGCCACCGCAACGCATACCCCGCACACAACGTCGAGTCCTTCTGCACGAGAAGGCCTAATAGCGTTGACAAACTCCGTTCTGGTGGGACCGCGGTTACGAATAGACTGAAACTCCACTCAACGTCAACGTAGGGATACATCGTGGCCACCACTTCACCGACCGTGACCAAGGGTTTGCCCGCAACCATCGCGCTCGTGTTCCTCGGCCTTCTTGCCGGCATCCAATCGGCCGACCCGGGCATTTCGTCGACTGCCCTCATCTCCGCGGGCAAGGACCTCAACTTTGGCGGCCTCGATGGCCTGGCAGCGAGCGTCAGCACGCTCGCATTGGCTGCCACCGTTATCTCAACAGGCATGCTGGCCGACCGACTCGGGCGCAAGAAGATCATCTTCGCAGCAATGTTCCTCGCCATCGTGGGTGACGTCATCGTCGCACTGGCGCAGAACCCGTGGATGTTCATCGCCGGTCGGGCCATCACGGGAATCGCGCTCGGAACCGTTTTCGGCGCTGCCTTTGCGTACATTCAGTATTTCGGGGCGAAGGGCAAGGGCGGTGTCTCGGGAGCCCTCGGCATTTTCGGCGCCTCGACGGGTTTGTTCACGCTGCTCATCATCTTCTCGGGGTCGTCGCTCGTGGGTGTCGGTTGGCGCGTGGCGTTCCTCTTGGTGCCCGCCCTCAACGTCATCACGATTATCATCGGGCTCATCGTCCTGCCGAAGGACCCTGCGCGCGTGAAAGACGGAAAACCGTGGGATGCGCTGGGTCAGGTACTCCTGGGACTCGCCGTGATCTCCACGCTGTACGGAATTGCGCACGCCTCCGACAGCATCGTGTCGCCGCTGACCATTGGTCCGTTCGTATTCGGGCTGATCCTGTTTGTGCTCTTCTACTTCCGAGAGCGAAACAACAGCGACCGCCGGTTCTTCCCGATTGCCCTGCTCAAGCAGCCGCTATTCCTGGCCGCAATCGGCGTAGGTTTTCTGGTGAATTTCACGTCCGGTCTCTCGTTCCTCTCGTTCAATAACCTTTTCCAGTACCAGTTGGACCTCAAGGGACTCGCGCTATCGCTGTCGCAGTTGCCGTTCATCATTGTGGGAATTCCCGCGGCTCTGATCGTCGGACGAATTCTGGGTGCCAAGAAACTGACGCGTCAGATGTCGGCCTTCATTGGCGCCCTGTTTGCAGCCGCGGGTGCGGTCACCTTCGCGGTCACAGCCCTCGCGCACCCCACATCCATTTGGGAGTACCTGCCCGCACTCATCCTCCTTGGCATGGGTACGGTTATTCCCTCGGTGGCATACGGCGGCATGATTCTGCAGGAGGCTGACCCCAAGCACTACGGCGTGGTCTCGTCATCGCGAACCACAATTGGCCAGTTCTGGTATTCGCTGGGCCTCGCGGTCTCTGCCGTGGTGATCGACTCGATTGCCCGGGCGCACGTCGCGGCGCAGCTGGGATCAAGCGGAACGCAGCAAATTGATGCGTGGTCAGCCACGGGAGCAAAGCCCACCGATGCCAGCGTTTTGCCCACTGCCGTTGAGGGTTTTGTTCAAGGATTCTCGGTGGCCATGATCGCCCTGGCGATTGCCGCTGTGGTCGTGGGCATCGTCGTGCTGATTCTCGGCAACCGCGCCGACAAATTGGCCGCGCGCGCCTCTGTCTAATCGCTCAACCTCAGCGGGATCGATCCCGTTGCCATCACGTCACGAAAAAGAAGGAAATCACAATGGGAAAAGTTCTCATCAGCAGCGAAAAAATCGACACGTCAATCACGGGCGCGGATGCCTATCGCATCCGGTACAACTCGTATGACGTTCAAGGAAAGAAGACCGAGTCAACCGGTCTGGTGATTACTCCCTCCGCCCCTGGCGCAAACCGCAAGGTGGTCTCCTGGGGTCACGGTACGACGGCGATTGGTGATGGGGGAACTCCTTCTGCCTGCCCCGACCCGGCACGTGAACTCACGACCTACTTTGCTTCCGGATCGCTCACGCAAATCGACTACGGCATCCCCGGCCTGCAGAAATTCATCGACGAGGACTGGATTGTTGTCGCCACCGACTACCAGGGTCTGGGCACTCCGGGTGTGCACCAATACACGGTCAACCGCACCAACGCCATCGACACGGTGACCATCGTGCACGCGGCACGCGAGCTGGAGATTGGCGCCGGCACGAAGTTTGGCGTGTTCGGTTGGTCGCAGGGTGGCGGTACGGCCGCAGCGGCTGTTGAGCTCGAACCCGCAGACTATGGCGACCTGGAGATTGTGGGAGCGGCTGCAATGTCGCCCGGCGTTCCCATCATCGCGGTCAAGCTGCCCGGCTTGGGCTCTGCACTCGGCGGAAGCGACATTCCGCCGGACAGCCACCTGTTCATGATTCTCGCCGGCACTGCTGCGGCGTTCCCGGAGACCCTGTCTCTCGATGACGTGTTCACGCCTCTCGGTAAGCAGATCTTCGAAGAGAACTGGAACGTGCAGCCAGTGCACCACCTCGGTGACATTCTGAGCCGCGCCTACAAGCACGGTGGACAGGTCATGGCTATCAATAAGGAGAAGTTCCCGGCGTGGATTGCTGCCTTTGCTGCCGGATCCGCCACGCTGAAGAAGCCCGTGGCCCCCGTGCTCGTGCTGATTGACAGCCAGTATGACGGCCCCAACCCCGTCAGCTGGCAGACCGGTTACATCGACGCCATTAAGGCTCTCGGTGGAGACGTCACGTCGACTGATTACCCGAACGATGACCACTTCTCGCTGCCACAGAGTTCGGTGGACGAAGTGCGCACCTGGCTGGGCGCGAAGTTCTAGCAGACAGCGTCGCGGTCATTCGGCCGCGCGCCTCGACAGAAGGGTGACGCGAGAACAATGAGGCTTGCAGCCTTTATCCTCGGCGTGGTCGGCACGTTCGCGTTGGTCGCGGCGATTGTCCAGTCGATGCTCATCACGCGCAATTCGCGCAACTGGATTAGTCGCGCGGTGTCGACGTGCATTACTGGCTTGGCCGTCGCGCCTCTTCGCCTTTTTCGAACCTACGTTGCGCGAGATCGTTGGCTCAGTGGACTGGCTCCCGCGACGTTGCTCATTCTGCTGACCGTTTACGGCATCGGCTTCATCCTCACGCTGGGCCTTGCGGTGTGGGGGAGTACGGACCTCGGCGTGTGGGAATCGCTGTACCAGTCGGGTTCGACCTTCACGACCCTGGGCATCGTCGAACCCACCAACGCCACCTCCGCGGTGGTGTCATTCATCGGTGCGTTTCTCGGTCTTGTCGTCGTAGCAATCTTCATCGGCTACCTGCTCGCTCTCTACGGCATGTACTCCAGCCGTGAGTCCGTGATGGCTCGCTTGTCCACCTACGCTGGTGAACCCGCGTGGGGGCCGGAATTTCTTGCCCGCGCCGCGGTCATTGGCCGCCCGGCGAGTGAAGCGCCCAACATTGAACTCATCTTGAACTGGATCAGCGAACTGCGACTGAACCAGGAGATGAACCCCATCCTCGCGTCCTTCCGTTCCACCTCCAGCAATCGACACTGGGTCATCACAGCTCTGGCCACCATGGATGCGGTCGCTCTGCGGCTGGCGCTCGACCTGTCCGATGACGTTCCTGCTGACATCCAGTTCCTCACGCAAGGAACGCTCACGCTGGCCGGCCTGAATCGTCGATCGGTTGCCACGTGGACAGTAGAACGACACATCCTCGATGCCGTACGTGACAAGGCCGCTGGTGACGCGCCTACTTTGTCAGACGAGGAATGGCGACAAGGGTGGGAGGAAATGGCGAACGCGGGAATCACAACGCGCATCACCCAAGCGAAGGCGCGCAATCGCCTCGAAGCCATGCGCGGACTCTACGCGCCTGACGCCATCACTCTTGCTCAGCGCTATCACGCCATCCGCGCACCCTGGTCGGGTGATCGTCGCTTGCCCGCAACCGTGGAGTGGCCGATGCGTGCCGGTGACGACACCCTCGGTTAGTAAGCCTCGAAGGCCTGACGCCTGCCGTCTCCGGGTGGGTTGCTAGCGTGACCCGGTCTGCACGCGACGACGCTGCCCTGCTGGGCGCGACACCGTTCGCTGCGAACCATCGCCACCACTGCGAGCCGCAGAACCGGATCCGCCCGAACGTTCGGTACCCGAACTGGCGTGACGCGACCGGTCGTGCGCAGTGCGATCACTGCCGGAACGGGGACGATCAGAGCGGGGGCTGTCGGAGCGTGCGCCGCCTGAGCGGGCACCGCCGGAACGACCTCCGCCCGAGGTTGCGCCTCCGGAGTGTGATCCACCGGAGCGAGCCGCGCGCTTGCGCTGGGCGTTGGCTCCGGTCGATGTTCCCGTGCGCTGCGGGGCGGCGGCGCGAGGTGCGGGCTTGACGTACTCAGCCACGTCGCCGATCAGGGCAACAACTTCGGGGGAGGACGTCGTGACCTGAGTGGGTGTGACCGTGATAGCAGCCTTCTTGAGCAGCGCAGCCAAATCCTTCTTCTGCGTGGGCAGGCAGATGGTCACCACGTCGCCGTCGCTGCCGGCACGCGCTGTGCGGCCCGAGCGGTGCAGGTACGCCTTGTGCTCCATGGGCGGATCAACGTGAATCACGAGCTCGATGTCGTCCACGTGAACTCCGCGTGCCGCCACATCGGTGGCCACGAGCACCTTGACAGCTCCAGATGAGAAAGCCGCGAGGTTGCGGTCACGAGCGGGCTGCGACAGGTTTCCGTGCAGGTCAACCGCAGGGATGCCCGCCGCAGTGAGAGCCTGAGCGAGCTTCTTGGCGTGGTGCTTGGTGCGCATGAAGAGAATGCGACGTCCGCTACCCGAGGCGAGCGACTGAACCAACTGCTTCTTGGATTCCGCGGTGGGCGTTTCGAACACGTGGTGGGTCATGGCGGCAACTGGGGAGTTAGCCTCGTCAACGGAGTGCATCACCTCGTTCTGGAGGAAGCGCTTGACCAGCTTGTCCACGCCGTTATCGAGCGTGGCGCTAAACAGCAGGCGCTGTCCGCCCTGCGGCGTGGCGTTCAGAATGCGGGTGACCACGGGAAGAAACCCGAGGTCGGCCATGTGGTCGGCTTCGTCGAGCACCGTGATTTCAATGGCATCGAGATGCAAGAAACCCTGACCCATGAGGTCCTCGAGGCGCCCCGGAGTCGCAACGACAATGTCGACGCCCTCCTTGAGCGCGGCAACCTGGCGGTTCTGTGAGATGCCACCAAAGATCACGGTGGTCTTGAGTCGGTACGCGGCTGCGAGCGGCTTGAGTGCGGCATCAATCTGAGTGGCCAATTCGCGCGTCGGCGCGAGGATCAGCCCGAGGGGCCGACCGGGACGGCGCTGACCGCCCGCGAGCGTGGTTCCCAAACGCGCGGCCATGGGGATGCTGAACGCAAGCGTCTTGCCCGAGCCGGTCTTGCCACGACCGAGCACGTCTCGGCCAGCGAGCGTATCGGGCAGGGTGTCGACCTGGATGGGGAAGGGGGTATCAATGCCCGCTGCTTCGAGAACCGAAACGAGCGGGGCTGGCACGCCGAGCGCACCAAAGGGGTTGAGAGACAACAGGGTTATTCCTTAGGTTGTGTTCTCGTTGCACGCGCAAAGGCACACACAGCGAGATGATGGCGAAGGTGCCAGAGGCGGCACATCCGTTCGCCGCAAGAAAAATGTCAACCGATGTGAACCGGTGAGGGAAGAGACTTCCGACGTGCGCCCGTCAAGATTTCGACACATTCGTTGAGCCGATGACTAAGCACGTTCCTCAAGACTAGCGCAGAAAGTTTCGCAGCTGGATGCCCGGGCCAACGCACAGGCAAACACACAGGTGGCGCACATATAGTCAGACCGCGCCCACCAATCGGTGGGTTTCGTGTTTTACAACTAAAAAAAGGGAAGTCACTTACTTGACGAACATCGTAGAAACCGCAGTAGCGGCCGGAAATTTCACCACGCTCGTCGCCGCAGTAACCGCTGCAAACCTCGCCGAAACCCTTTCGGGTCCTGGCCCCTTCACCGTTTTTGCCCCCACGGATGAGGCGTTCGCCAAGCTTCCCGCGGGAACCGTCGAGGGACTCCTCAAGGACATCCCGGCGCTCACCACGATCCTCAAGCACCACGTGGTGTCGGGCACCGTTATGGCTGCCGACGCTGCCAAGCTCACGAAGGCCACGCCCCTTGACGGCGGAGATCTCGTCATTGACGCAACCGACGGAGTCACTGTTGGCGGCGCCAAGGTTGTCACGGCAGACCTCGTCTGCGACAACGGCGTGATTCACGTTGTTGACACGGTCATCCTGCCTTAATCCAGTAAGCGAAAAAACTCCCCGGCCGTGGCCGGGGAGTTTTTTTATGAAAACTGAGGTTTATACCTCTTTGTACTTGGCCTTTGCATCGGCCTTGTCTTTCTTGTCGGCGCGCTTCTCCTTCAGAGTTTTTGCTGCTGCCGTCTTGCCATTGGGGCGCTTGGTGTCTTTATTTGCCATGGTGATCACATCACCTCTCATGAGCCGCGCTGGCTCTTGGGCTGAGTCTAGGGGAGTGGGTCGTGAATCACCTGTGCCCCACGCGTTTCCCATATTCTTGAGAAGCGCTGTACGACACCCCTGTGCAGCGCGTTTTGAGTGTCACAGTCACTACGAGGAGATTCATGTCGACGGCGTCGCCCGCTAGCCACCACAACCGCCTTTCTGTAGCCGAACGGATCATTCCTGTCGTCGGAGGGCTGTATCGCGACAACGGTGTGGTGAGTCACATCCACGGTCGGTCACTCATCGGATGTTCCCCCGAGCAACTGCTGAAAGCGCACCGCTTTGCTCGTCACGCCGGGGGAGAAGAGCTTGACGTGGAGCAGACGCTTGAGTTGCTCGACGCAATAACGGTGATCAATCCCGGAGCCGCCAACATTGATGTGGGTGCTCTCATCGCCCAATGGCGTACCGGGGGTGGCGCCGCGTCACTCGCCGACTTCGCTGCCGGCGTGCTTGCTCCCATTGCCGGCGCCGGTCGTCCGGCCACCGATGACGATTCCTCCGATGTTGTGCTGTACGGATTCGGTCGCATTGGTCGACTCCTTGCTCGCATTCTTCTCGCCAAATCTGAAAACGGGCGCGGCCCCAAACTGAGGGCCATCGTGGTTCGCGAGGGCGGCCCCAATGACCTCATCAAGCGTGCCAGCCTCCTGCGCCGCGATTCCGTGCACGGACCCTTCAACGGAACCATCACGCTGGATCCCGACAAGAACCTGATCATTGCCAACGGGAATCCGATTCAGGTGATCTACTCAAACAGTCCGTCGAGCATTGACTACACGGCCTGGGGAATCTCGGACGCCCTCATCGTTGACAACACGGGAAACTGGCGTGACGACGAGGGTCTTCGCCAGCACCTTGCTGCCAAGGGCGCGGCCCGAGTCTTGCTGACAGCCCCGGGTAAGGGGTCACTCAAGAACATCGTCTACGGCATTAACAACGACACCATTACAGCTGAGGATGACATCGTCACGGCCGCGTCGTGTACGACGAATGCGATTACCCCAGTTCTGAAGGTCATCCACGAGCAGTACGGCATCGAGTACGGTCACGTCGAAACAGTGCACTCCTACACGAACGACCAAAACCTCATCGACAACTTCCACAAGGGAGATCGACGGGGACGGTCGGCCGCCCTCAATATGGTCCTCACGGAAACGGGAGCGGCCAAAGCCGTAACCAAGGCAATCCCGGAACTTGAGGGAAAGCTCACGGGCAATGCCATTCGCGTTCCCACCCCAGACGTGTCCATGGCCATCCTCAACCTCACGCTGAGCAAGCCCGTGGATCGCGAGGGGCTCAACGCGCACCTGCGCGATGCCTCGCTGCACACGGGGCTCCGCCAGCAGATTGACTACATCGAGTCTCCCGAGGTGGTATCGACCGACTTCCTGGGTTCGCATCGCGCCGGAATCGTCGATGGGTTGGCCACCATCTCGAGCGGAAATCACGCAGTGGTCTACGTCTGGTACGACAATGAGTACGGCTACAGCCACCAGGTGGTGCGCATTATTGAGCAGCTTTTAGGCGCCCGGCCACAGCGCTTCCCGGCCGTCGCGCCGCTCACTTAGTCGGCCCTGCGCTCGGCCCACATTCGGGCCGTGAGACCTCAGTGGTCAGTGGCGAAACCCACTATGTTGTGTCTATGAAGAGACTCTCGCGTATTGTCCTGGCGTCCGCAGTTGTTGGTGCCGTTGCCCTGTCCCTGGCTGGTTGCGCTGGAGGCGGTACCTCTGACACACTCCGCATCGGGGTTGAAGCTCCGTTGAGCGGTGAGCAGTCCGTAACCGGCGTCGGCATGATTAACGGGGCTCAGCTCGCCGCAGACGAAATCAATGCGGATGGTGGCGTCGACGGGCGAAAGATTGAGATCATCGCCATCGATGACGCTGCTGATCCCGACACGGGAGTGGCCGCCGCCGAGGCCGCTATTGCCGACGGGCTCGATGGCGTGGTTGGTCCCTACAACTCGGGCGTCGGCATTAAGACCCTGCCGCTCTATCAGGCCGCCGGAATCCTGCCCATCAGGCTGACGACGAACAGCAAGACCAATTCGATGGGCTTCACTCTTCAGCCCATGGACTATCAAATTGCTCCCGTTGCAGCCACCGGTCTGGATCAGTGGCTGGGCGCCAAGTCCGTGGCAATCATCTATGACGAATCTGCCGAATACACCAAGAGCATCGCGTCGACCCTGAAGTCGCAGCTTGAGAGTGCGGGCCTCACGGTTCCGGTATTCACGGCAATTGATCCTGGCAAAGCTGACTACTCAGCCGCAGTGACGGCGGCGTCGCAGGCTGGCGTTGACGTGATTTACGGCGCAACGTATTTCCCGGAGGGCGCGCTCTTGGCGCAGGCGATTCACACTCTGCAGGTGCCTCAGCCGTGCGTTTTGGATTACGGTTCGTATGACCCCGGGTACATCACGAATGCCGGATCCGTCGAGGTCGCCGCGGCATGCTCGCTGGTCGGTGTTCCGTCTCCCACTGACTTCGCGAAGGGCGCCGGCTTCGTTGCGGACTTCACCGAGAAGTTTGGCGAGGCACCGGGAACCTGGTCGCCGTATACCTACGATTCCGTGAAGTTGCTGGCCGATGCCGTTTCGTCCACCAAGGGCACCGACATGGCTGCCCTCACCGACTATCTCAACACGGTAGCCAATTGGCAGGGTGCGACGGGCTCGGTCACCATCGATCCGGCAAACGGCAATCGCGAACCGGCAACCGTCGTGTTCTTGAGCGTCACTCCGGCCGGCGAGTTCCACGTAAACCACGACTGGGCTAACGCGGTTGGCGCACCCTTCTAGGACAGCGTGAGAAGCGGGGCGCGGCGGTTCTCCGCCGTGCCCCGCTTTTGTCGTGGTCTGCGTTCGTCTTCCGTCTTTCGGTAAACCGCTAGCCTTGACCTATGGCTGGCGAGCGCAAGACACTTCAGATTCGCCCGCGCACCGAGGGTTGGGCACAACGCACAGATTCCTCGGGAAAGCCACTCCTGGAATTTGATTCACCACGCGGTGCCAAACCGCCGCGTCACTTCGCCGATCTCACGCGCGACGAACGTCAGGCTCTCGTCGTTGACCTGGGCTTGGCCAAGTTCCGAGCGAAGCAAATCGCTACCCACTACTTCACTCACTACACGTCCTCGCCAGAGGACATGACCGATCTCCCGGCCGAGGGTCGTGAGGCAGTCGTCACGGCATGCCTTCCGCCGCTGCTGACCGAGGTGAAGCGCCTCCAAACGGACAAGGGCGACACAATCAAGTTCCTGTGGCGCTTATTCGACGGAGCCTTGGTCGAGTCGGTTCTGATGCGCTATCCGGGGCGCATCACGCTGTGCGTGTCGTCGCAAGCGGGCTGCGGTATGAATTGTCCCTTCTGCGCCACCGGGCAGGCGGGACTCACCCGCAACATGTCGTCCGCCGAAATCGTGGAGCAGATTGTTCGCGCGAATCACGCCATTGCCAAGGGGGAGCTGGGTGGTAAGCGCGCTGGAGAGACGACCCTGGAGCGCGTGAGCAACATCGTCTTCATGGGCATGGGTGAGCCACTTGCCAATTACAACCGCGTGATGCGCGCGATTCGGTGCATGGTTGACCCGCAGCCCAACGGCTTAGGAATGTCGGTGCGAAACATCACCGTCTCGACCGTGGGATTGGCTCCCGGCATCGCTCGACTCGCGGACGAGAACCTGCCACTCACCTTTGCGCTGTCGCTGCACGCTCCCGACGACGGCCTGCGTGACGAGCTGATTCCCGTCAACTCGCGCTGGAAGGTGGACGAGGTCTTGGACGCCGCTCGGTCCTACTTTGACAAGACGGGTCGACGCGTGTCCATCGAGTACGCGCTCATCAAGGACATGAACGATCACGCCTGGCGCGCCGACCTCCTAGGTGAAAAGCTCAATGATCGCGGCCGGGGATGGGTGCATGTGAACCCCATTCCGCTCAACCCCACGCCGGGATCCGTGTGGACGGCGTCCACGCGAGCGACCACCAACGAATTCGTGCGTCGCCTCGAGGCGGCCGGCATTCCGACGACCGTGCGGGATACTCGCGGCAGCGACATTGACGGCGCCTGCGGTCAGTTAGCCGCCGCAGACTAAAAAGTCCGCGGGCTCAGTCTCCGAGAAGACCAAGCCCGCGGACGAGGCGGCTTTGCGCCCTGTTAGGCCTTTGCCGTTTCGGCTTCCTCGCCACGGCGCGGGAACCAGGGGATGAGCGGGCTGACGCGCTTCTGGTACAGCGCGTAGTCCGGGTACTTGGCCGACGAGATTTCCTCGGCGAAACGGTACGAGCCGATGAAGAGCACTGTCAGGAGCACCGGACCGACGATGGTCCACTGCAGAATCGACTCGGCAGCCGCAGCACCGAAGAAGAAGAGCACCCACCACTGCGCCTGCTCGGCGAAGAAGTTGGGGTGGCGTGAGCTGGCAAAGAGGCCCGTCGTGAGGAAGCCCGGCTTGGTGGTGCGGCCGGCGGCGACTTCGGACTTCTTCCACTGGTGGAAGTTCCACTGCTGCTGATCGGCGACGGTCTCCATGAGGAGAAGGCCGAGGAACGCGACGGTGACGATGACGTCGAACACACCGAACGGGGTCTGACGGTTCTCGTAGGACGTGTACGCGGGGAGCGTGATGAGGAACAGCAGCACGTTCTGGAAGATCACAATGAAGAACAGGTTGAAGACCTGCCACTTCCATCCGGTGATTCGCTGGCGCAGAATCTCCCAGCGGTAGTCTTCACCGCCGGGGGCGTAGCCACCCTTGCGCGCGAAGTTGAAGGTGAGGCGGGCTCCCCACAGGGTGACGATGACGGCAATGACGTTGAGCCGCACGTCAGTGAAGCCAGCGAAGCCGGCGAAGACCCAGACGTAAACGAGGGGGATGATCGACCAGATGCGGTCGACCCACGAGTATTCCTTGGTGATGAGCGAGAGCACCCAGGTGAGGGCACAGATTCCGGCAAGAATCCAGAGGCAAGTGATGAGGGCAGTCATTGGAGGGTAACCTTTCGTCTTGGCTATTTTAGGGGACATCATCATCCGGTAGGGTAATTGACGAGGGAGGGTCTGTCGGCCATGACTACTGAAAACAATTCAGCACACCCCTCGTCGTCGTCCGATTCGGCGGACACCAGCGCCTTTCCGTCGTCAGACTTTGCGGGTTCCGTTGCGGATATTGCCGACCTCGCCCCGGACGAGCGCGACGTCATCGCGGCCCTGCCGCGGAACTCGGCCCTGTTGATCATCCGTCGCGGTCCAGACCAGGGCGCGCGCTACCTACTGGACAACGATGTTCACGTTGCCGGTCGGCATCCCGACTCCGACATCTTTCTCGACGACGTCACGGTGTCACGCCAGCACGCTGAATTCCGTCGCACCCCGCACGGTTTTGAGGTGCGCGACCTTGGCTCCCTCAACGGCACCTATGTCGCAGGGCAGCTTGTTGACCGGGCCGCCCTCATCGATGGCATTGAAGTCATGGTGGGCAAGTTCCGACTGACCTACTTCGGCTCGCGTCACGGAATGGGCGCTTAAGGATGGCCATGGCGGCTCGCGACGAGCGGAGCACTCAGCGGGGACTCTTGAGCATCGGCCAAGTTCTGGCAAAGCTCTCGCCCGATTTTCCTGATCTAAGCCCGTCCAAACTTCGGTTCCTCGAAGAGCAGGGCCTCGTGTCACCCTCGCGAACCGAATCCGGCTATCGCAAGTTCTCGCCGAGCGACATCGAGCGGCTGCGACTCATTCTTGTCATGCAGCGTGATCAGTATCTCCCTCTGCGCGTCATCAAGGATCACCTTGAGGCATCGTCGACGGGAGAGGTGTCGCGTCTGCCGTCAGCAGCGGGCCTTTCTTCGGCCTCGGCCCTGAGCGCGCCCCAGCGCTTCACGCGCGCCGAGCTGGCCAAGGCGGCAGGTGCATCCAGCAACCTCGTGCAAGATGCGGTCTCCGCAGGCTTCCTTCCCGCTGCCGACTCCTTCGGGCAAGAGTCGGTCGACGTGCTGAGTGCGCTTGTGGAGTTGCAGCGATCCGGCATTGAGCCCCGCCACCTGTCTACCCTCCGCACGGCTGCCGAGCGAGAGTTCTCCCTCATTGAGCGTGCGCTCACGGCGGTGCAGAAGAAGAACGACGTTGCCACTCGGGCTCGAGCGCACAGCAGAGCGAACGAATTGTCGACACACATGGATGTCGTTCGTGCGTTCTTGTTGCGCGCCGTTATATCCAAGAACCTCTCTTAGGCGTACCCTGAACCTGCGAGAAGATGTCGATTCGCGACACGCCGAGAGAGCGTGTGCTCCAAATACACTCGCACGGTTGTCTACTCAGTAGATTAAAAAAGCTTCAATAGCAAGTTGAAGGTAAAGGTTTGGGTAAGAGGAGAAGCCATGGCTGAAATCACCCCGGAGCGTTCGACGCTCGACACGGGCTTGCTCTTTACCGACGGTCTCCCTCAGCACGATGACTCGGTTGGGTATCGTGGAGCAATTGCCGCCCGGGCCGCAGGCATCTCATATCGTCAACTCGACTATTGGGCACGGACGAGCCTTGTCGTCCCCACCGTGCGCGATGCTTCGGGTTCGGGCTCGCAGCGTCTCTACGGTTTCCGTGACATCCTCAAACTCAAGCTCGTCAAGCGGCTGCTTGATGCCGGCGTGACGCTGCAGCAGGTGCGCATTGCCATCGAGCAACTTCAGGCAGAGGGAGTCTACGACCTCGCTCAGATCACGCTGATGAGCGACGGCGCTTCGGTTTACCTGTGCACTTCCAACGACGAGGTGATTGACCTTTTGTCGCGCGGGCAGGGCGTCTTCGGAATCGCCGTGGGCAAGGTTGTTCGCGAGGTTGAATCCAGCCTGATCGAAATGAGCACCGAGCAGATTGATCCCAACGACGAATTGACGCTGCGCCGCATTCGCAAGATTGGCTAGCGCGAGTCTCTCGCTCTGCGTGACCCCGGCGGTTAGCGAACGTTGCGCATGACCCGCTCGAGAAGCAGGTCAAAGTTTTGCGCCATCTCGGCGGCAGCCTCGCCAGGCCACGCGTGCACGGGCTGCGCAGCACCCTGTGCCTGTTGCAGTGACGTGCGCTCCGGCAGTAGCGGGCTGAGCACAAGCGGCCCAAACATCTCGCGCAATTCTTGAACGCGGAACTGGTGTTCGACCGAGGCGTTGCGAACGCGGTTGACGATGAGTCCGAGGGGCTGCAGGCGCGGGCTCAGACCGCGACGCACATCTTCGATGGCGCGCAGGGCGCGATCCGCGGCAGCCACCGAGAACAGCCCGGGTTCGGAAACCACGCCAACGCGGTCACTCGCCGCCCACGCCATCCTGGTCAGGGCGTTGAGATTCGGTGCACAGTCGATGAGGACCAGGTCATACTCAGTTTCGATGAGCGCCAAGGCTTCTTCGAGGCGCCATATCTCGCGCGACGTCGGGTGTGGGCCATCGAAGTTGATGGCAGAGGGCGAGCCGATCATCACGTCGACGGCCATGCGCCCCGGTGTCGACCATGCCGTGGGGGCCACGGCTTGGCGGATGACTTTGATCTTCGGCGACGCAATGACATCAGCAACGGTGAGTCGATTTCGGTTCTGCACGCCAAGCCCAGTGGAGACGTCGGATTGGGGGTCGAAATCCACCACGAGCGTGCGGATGCCCCGCGAAAAAGCAGAGGAGGCCAGACCCAAGGTGACGGTGGTCTTACCCACGCCTCCCTTGAGGGAGCTCAAACTCAGCACATGCACGAGTACTAAGTTACCTTCACTCACGGGGGAGTGCCTAAATGAGGCGTCTTCGACAGTGAAATGAGTTTTCCCCTGAACTCCTCATCACTCTGATGAGCCCGACTTCTGAGCCACTTCGGTAGTATGGAAAGAACGCCAAGTAACTAAGGATTATTATCGTGACGGAAAAGAAGCCGGCTAGCCGAGCAGCCAAGAAGCCAGCAACCGAAAGTCCCGCCAAGCGCTCCACGCCGGCGAAGCGGACGCCGACGCCCAAGGCGTCTGCAAAGACCCCTGCCAAGGCCTCCGTTCCCGTTGCTCCTGCTGCTCCCGCTCCTGCCCCCACGCGTCGTTCAACTCGCGCGGCACGTGCCGCCGCAGAGCCTGTCGTACCCGTGACGGAAACAGCCGACACGGGGCTCGAATTGGGATCAGGTCCCGTGCCCACGACAATCGCAGAGCTGAAGGCCCTACACACTACGGAGATCGAAATCCCGCTGTCGACGGGCGAGGTCGTCGTCGTTGCTGAGGCCGAAGCTGTTGAGAGCGCCGGCCAGGGCGAATATGAACTCGATCAGATTCCTACCCGACGCGGTCGCCAACGTGGCGAGGTGTCATCGGTTCCCGAGCCGGTGGCCATGCTCACACCGGACCGAGTCCTTGAGGTGACTCGCGAAGTTATCCGCCCTGAGGGGTTCCCGAACAATGCGGTTTACTGGTCCACGTTCGGGCTCGTCAACCGTGGTGACTCACCCGCCGTCCTTCACCGCAAAGCCACCGACCTGGCCATCGGCCGTCGATTTACCGGTGGGTCGCGCTACGTTCCCGTACTGACCCGCAAGGGAGGCGTGGGCAAGACCACCACGACGGCGCTCTTGGGCATGGCTCTCGCTCGCGTTCGCGAAGACCGTGTGATTGCGATTGACGCAAACCCCGACCGTGGAACTCTCGCAGAGCGATTCCCCAAGTCGACAGAAAAGACCGTGCGTGACGTTGTGTCGCAGGCGTCGAGCATCCAGTCGTTTACGGATTTCTCTGACTACATTTCACGCGATCGTAACCGCCTCGATGTCCTGGCATCGGACACCGATCCGCTTCTCTCCGAGGCCTTCGATGAGAACGACTACAACGTTGTCGCCGACATCGTGTCGAAGTACTACTCCGTCGTGCTGACAGACTGCGGAACCGGCATCGTTCACTCGGTGATGAAGGCCACCCTTGAGCGAGCTAATGGTCTTGTCATTGTCTCGGGCGGTTCGTTCGACGAGGCGCGTCTCGCCGCCGAAACGCTGACCTGGCTCGAATCAAATGGATACGCCGACCTGGTTCGTAAGTCCGTTGTCTCCATCAATACGGCAACGCAGGGAACGAACCTGGTCAACCTGAAGGAAATCGAGAACCACTTCAAGTCACGTGTGCGTGAGATTGTGCGCATGCCGTACGACCCGGTATTGGCCGCTGGCTCCATTGTTGAGTGGGATCGATTGAAGCCACACACGCGTGCGGCCGCTCGCGAGCTCGCTGCGTTGGTCATGGACGGTCTCGAATAGGGGCACATCGCCATGGTTGAACGGGCCATCCGCATTTTTGGCGACCCGGTTCTGAAGACACCAACCGACCGCATTGGCGAAATCGACGACGGCGTGCGGGCGTTGGTGCGCGATCTTCTTGACACCGTTGCTCTCCCCGGTCGCGCCGGAGTGGCCGCCACTCAAATTGGTGTTGGCCTGCGGGCCTTTAGTTACAACGTCGACGGCACGATTGGCTACATTCTCAACCCGGAGTTGATCACGACATCGGGGGAGCATCGCGAAGTTGACGAAGGGTGCCTCTCTGTTCCCGGACTCTGGTATCCAACGCGCCGTTACGAGCAAGCCACGGTGCGTGGCACAGACCTCGACGGAAAAACTGTCGAACTTTCGGGGACAGGTCTCATGGCCCAGGCGTTACAACACGAGTGCGATCATCTGGACGGAAAGCTTTACATCGATCGGCTCGAGGGCGACGCGCGGCGAGACGCCATGCGTGCTATTCGAGCAAGCGACTGGTTCTAAACCTCAACCAACCAGTTCGATTAGTCGCCGGGAAGATTTTCGTGCGCGAACATGTTGTCGATCTCTTTCGCAAAGTCATCTTGGATGATGTTGCGCTTGATGCTCAACTTGGGAGTCAGGTGACCCGACCCTTCGGTGAATTCAATGGGAAGAATCGTAAACTTTCGAATTGATTCTGCCCGCGATACTCGGGCGTTGGCGCGGTCCACGGCAGCCTGCACTCCGGCAATAACGGCGGGATGAGTGGCCGCCTGTGTCAGCGACATGCCGCTATCGAGCTTGTTGTTGCTCAGCCACATCGGCAGCATCTCGGGGTCGAGCGTGACGAGTGCGGCGATGAACGGCTTTGCTTCACCCACGACGACAACTTGGCCAATGAGGGGATCGGCGCGAATGGGGTCCTCAAGGAATGCCGGCGAGACGTTCTTGCCCGACGAGGTGACGATGATCTCTTTTTTGCGACCGGTGATCTTGAGGTAACCCTCGTCGTCGAACGAGCCGATATCACCCGTCTTGAACCACTCGCCATCGAAGGATTCCTTCGTGGCCTTCGGGTTCTTCCAATACCCGTCGAAGACGTTAATTCCCTTGACCTCGATCTCACCGTCGTCGGTGAGGCGAATGGATACGCCGGGCATCGCCGGTCCAACAGTGCCAATCTTGAAGTGCTCTGGTCGGTTGATGGTTGCTGGAGCGGTCGTCTCGGTGAGTCCGTAGCCCTCGAGAATCATGAAGCCGAGACTGTGGAAGAACCGCCCGAGTCGCTCGCCGAGCGGTGCGGATCCCGACACGGCAAATTCGACTCGTCCGCCCAAAGCTGCGCGAAGCTTGGAGTACACCAGCCTGTCGAAAAGTGCGAACTGCACCTTGAGGCCCAGCGGAATCTTTCCCACGTCGACGGCCCGAGAGTGTTCAACCGCAACCTTGGCAGCTGCGCGGAAAATCTTGCCCCTGCCTCCGGCTTCGGCTTTCTGCTCGGCAGAGTTGTAAACCTTCTCAAAGACACGGGGAACGGCCAACAAGAACGTGGGCTTGAACGATTGCAGTGCAGGTAGGAGTTGGCTGGTGTCCGGCTGGTGGCCCACCTTAACGCCGGCGGTGACCGCCAAGACCGCGATAAAGCGGGCAAAAATGTGAGCCAACGGGATGAACAGCACGGTGGATGCTCGTTCGTTCACCACAGTGGAGATGGCGACAGTGGAGTTTCGACACAGGTCAACAAAGTTGGCATGGGTGAGCACACAGCCCTTGGGCTTGCCGGTGGAGCCCGAGGTGTAAATCAGTGTTGCCAGGTCACTCGCTTTAGCGGCCGAGCGACGACGTTCAATGTCATCGTCGGATACGTTTGCGCCCAATTCGACGAGCTTGTCGAGGGCACCTTCGTTAATGCACCATGACGTGTGAACAAAAGGCGTGTTCTTCTTGGTCTCAGTGAAGCGCGCCAAGTGTTCCGTTGTTTCCGTCACAATGGCAACGGCTTCAGAATCCTGAAGGATCCATTCAATCTGACTTGCCGAGCTGGTCTCATAAATTGGCACGAGGCTAGCTCCGGCAAACCACATGGCGAAGTCGATGAGTGTCCACTCGAAGCGCGTCTTGCACATCAACCCAACGCGGTCGCCAGGCTTAATGCCCGCGGCAACAAATCCCTTTGCGAGGGCGACGACGCGCTCGTGGAACTCTCGAGCGGTGATGTCTCGCCAGGCCTCGGGGCCATCCGGCAAAGAAAAAAGGGGCCCATCTGGCGAAGTGGCTACCCGGTCGAGCAGAAGGTCGGTGGCGTTCGCGTTGGGGTCGTGGGGAACGACTAACGGCTTACTGAACTCGATCATGCGCAGGCTCCTTTGGATGCTTATTACACTCTAGTTATTCGTTCACGTCACCAACAGGTCTCGTGCCCGCCACTATCCTGCTTCACCCTCACGTCCTCGAAAGGCATCTGTGCTCACGATTGGTGTAGACATCGGCGGTACGAAGATTGCCGCCGGCCTTGTGGACACCGAGGGAGTCATCCACTCTCAAACCACTGTCCCAACTCCAGCCACGGACGTTGCCGCGATTGAGCATGCCGTCGCGGAGGCCGTCGCGCAGTTGCGCGGTGACCATCCAGTGCTTGCCGTCGGCGTTGCGGCTGCGGGATTCATTGATGCCTCCCAGTCGGTGGTTTACTACGCGCCCAACTTGGCCTGGCGAAATGAGCCCATTCGCGAACGCATTCAGGATCGAGTGGGTCTCCCCACGACCGTCGAGAACGACGCAAATGCAGCGGGGTGGGCCGAGTATCGCTTTGGTGCGGGACGTCTCTTTACACACATGACCATGCTGACGATTGGCACGGGGGTGGGCGGCGCAATCATTAGCGATGACCGCCTCTTCCGCGGCGGCTTCGGCGTCGGTGCGGAAATTGGCCACCTCCGCGTAGTTCCCGATGGACGCGAGTGTGGCTGTGGCGCACGAGGTTGCATTGAGCAATACGGATCGGGACGCGCCCTACTGGGTTTTGCGGCCGAGGCGTCGCACGATCCTCACGTCGGCTCTGCATTGGCGGCCGTTCGCAGAGACGACGGAACTATCGACTCGTCGGATATGCGTTCGCTCCTCAAAGATCTTGATCCCGGCGCACTGCAAGCACTCGGCGTCTTGGGAGATTGGCTCGGGCAGGCCTGCGCAAGCCTGGATGCTGTGCTCGATCCTCAAGTTTTTGTCATCGGTGGGGGAGTATCCGTAGCCGGTGAACATCTCCTGACCCCCATTCGAGAAGCGTTCCGACGAACGATGTCTGCCAGAGGTTTCCGGCCTGAGCCCGAGTTTCGTATTGCCGAACTAACCAACGACGCGGGAATCGTTGGAGCGGCGGACCTTGCACGTCGCCACGCCTTCCGTGATGACTAGGGTGGCCGCAAGTTAGGCTGAACTGAACAAATACTTCCCGGAGGGCGCTACGCATGTTCTATTGGTTCATGAAGCACATCATCATCGGGCCTCCCGTTCGGGCGATTTTTCGTCCCTGGTCACTCGGTCTGAGCAACGTGCCGTCCTCGGGTCCGGTCATCATCGCGAGCAATCACATCTCTTTCGTTGACTCTGTTTTTATCCCACTGCTCATGCCGCGTCGTATGGTTTTCCTTGCCAAGAGCGAGTACTTCAGAGGACGGGGCCTCAAAGGCATGTTGACGCGCTTTTTCTTCATTGCCATCGGCATGTTGCCCATGGACCGCTCGGGAGGCAAGGCGTCTGAAGCATCGCTCAACACGGGTCTTGAGGTACTCACTGAGGGGGGCGTCCTGGGGATCTATCCCGAGGGAACACGCAGCCCTGACGGAAGGCTCTACCGGGGCCGAACGGGCGTTGCTCGAATGATTCTTGAGGCTGGAGTGCCCGTGGTACCCGTTGCCGTTGTTGACACTGACAAGGTGATGCGCGTTGGGTCAAATCGTCCTCACGTACACCGCGTGGGCGTGATTTACGGAAAGCCGCTCGACTTTAGTCGCTTTGCTGGGCTCGAAGGTGACCGCTTCATTTTGCGTTCAGTGACAGACGAAATTACTTATGAAATCGCCCGGCTGGGAGGCCAAGAGTACGTGGATGTCTACGCCTCGAGTGCTCGTCAAAAAGTCGCCTCGGTTTCTTAGGTAGTCTTAAAAAGATGAGTAATTCGCAGGCCGCTTCCGCGGCAGACTCCGCCACCCTTGCCGGCCTCGACGCATGGCGTGACTTGCCCATTAAGCAGCAGCCTGACTGGCAAGATCGCGACGAAGTGGCGCGCGCCAGTGCAACCCTCGCTGGACTTCCCCCGCTGGTTTTTGCCGGTGAAGTTGACACACTGCGCTCCCGGCTCGCCGACGCGGCTGCTGGGCACGCATTTCTGCTTCAGGGCGGCGATTGTGCCGAGACCTTTGCCGGAGCAACCGCCGACCAGATTCGCAACCGCGTCAAGACGGTTCTGCAAATGGCTGTCGTTCTGACGTATGCCGCGGAGATGCCCGTCATCAAGATGGGACGTATGGCAGGGCAGTTCGCCAAGCCGCGTTCGAGCGACACCGAAACACGCGATGGCGTGACGCTTCCCGCTTACCGAGGCGACATTGTCAACGGGTATGACTTCACGCCGGAGTCGCGCCGAGCCAACCCCGACCGCATGATCGACGGATACCACACGGCGGCAGCAACGCTCAATCTCATTCGCGCGTTCACCCAGGGCGGCTTTGCCGACCTTCGCGAAGTTCACAGCTGGAACAAGGGCTTCGCGGAGAACCCTGCCAACGCCCGGTACGAGCAGCTGGCCCGTGAGATTGATCGAGCGATTAACTTCATGACGGCGTGTGGCGCAGACTTCGAAGCACTCAAGCGCACCGAGTTCTTCGTCAGCCACGAGGCTCTATTGATGGACTACGAGCGTCCCATGACTCGCATCGATTCGCGCACATCGCAGCCGTACAACACGTCGGCACACTTCGTGTGGATTGGCGAGCGCACACGTGAGCTCGACGGCGCACACGTTGATTTCCTGTCGCGCGTGCGCAACCCCATCGGTGTCAAGCTAGGCCCCAGCACGACCGCGGATGATTTGCGTGCACTGGTCGAAAAACTCGATCCAGATCGCGAACCGGGTCGCCTGACTTTCATTACACGCATGGGTGCGGGCACCATACGCGATGCCCTGCCCCCGTTGCTGGAAGCTATCAAGACAATCGATGCTCGCCCACTGTGGATTACCGACCCGATGCACGGAAACGGCATGACCACGCCCAACGGCTTCAAGACGCGTCGCTTCGATGACGTGGTCGACGAGGTCAAGGGCTTCTTTGAGGCTCACCGTGCTGCGGGCACTTTCCCGGGAGGAATCCACGTGGAGCTCACGGGCGACGACGTGACTGAGTGTTTGGGCGGATCAGAGCACATTGATGAAGAGACGCTGGCGACGCGCTATGAGTCTCTGTGTGATCCCCGACTCAACCACATGCAGTCACTCGAGCTGGCATTCCTCGTCGCTGAAGAATTGGGACGCCGCTAGCGCCTGAAGATTTATTCGGGGCCGTTGATCACGATTGTCGAACCGCGTCGTGCAGTGCCCGAAGCAGGAACCTGCGTAATGACGGGAACGTACTGCTGAAGATTCGGTGCGATGTTCGAGGAATAGCCGAATCCCGCCTCCTGGAGTTTCTTGGCCGCGTCAGCAATGTTCATGCCCATCACATTGGGGACGGCTACCAAGTCTTCGCCCTTGGAGATGACGACGTTGACCGTATTGCCGGGAGACAGCCCCTCTGCGGGCACATCGAGCCTGATGATGTTTCCCTTGGCCACGGTGTCGCTGAATTCCTCTGAGGCGGCGACGGGTACAAGTCCGGCTGCTTGGAGCGTCGCGAATCCGTCGGCCTGAGTCGCGTTCGTCACGTCCGGCAGGGGACCGGCTGAAACAACAAAGACAACGGTTCCACCCTCGGGGTAAGTGGTGGGGAGATCGTTGCCGGCCTTGTCGTGTGCGAGCATCACCGTGTCCTTGGGAACGTCTCCCGAGAACTTGAGTGTTGGTGTGCCGACGACGAACCCCGTCTTTGTGGCGAGTGCTTTGGCGTCCGTTTGTGACAGACCATTGAAGACCGGCGTGGGTATCATTTTTGGCCCGAGCGAAATTTGGAGCGTGATTGACGAGCCCCGCGGTGCTTGAGTACCGCCGGCAGGTTTGGTGTCCACAACCATTCCCTTGGGGATGTCAATCGAGTAGACATCTGCCCGGTCCGTTGTGAATCCTTGAGCGGTAATGAGCGTGGTGGCCTGTTCGGGCGACATGCCGGCACTTCGCGGCACGGTGACCAGCGCGCCGGGGCCGGCGCCGAAGTACCAGCCCAAGCCGCCGCCGAGTGCGGCAACGAGCACCACCGCAATGAGAATCAGCAATCCACGACGCTTGCGGCGTTTACTCAACAGGGCGAGCGACGCCACGGGAGATTCGCCCGTCGCGTTGTTGCGGGGGATAACACGTGTTTCTTCGGCGGTAACGGACTGCGTCGCCGGCATCACCATCGTCTGCTGGGTGGATGCGCTGGGGTTCTCGCCGAGGATTTCCTTCTCAACTGATTGAAGCTGCTCGTGCATGCGTCGGGCATCCGCCGGACGTTTCTCCGGGTCGCGTTCGGTGCTCCATCGAACCAATTGGTCGAGGGAGTCGGGGATATTCGATTGCCGGCTCGACGGCAGTGGCACCTGATCGTTGGCGTGTTGGTAAGCCACTTGCATGGGCTGCTCGCCCTGGAACGGCTGCTCGCCGGTTAGCATTTCAAAGAGCATGATGCCGGCGGCGTAAATGTCGCTGCGCGCGTCGGCGACTCCGCGCGTCAGGAGTTCGGGGGACAAGTAGGCGATGGTTCCCAGCAGGGCTTGGCCAGATGCCGTGTTGGCCGTCGTCGCTCGGGCGAGTCCGAAGTCACCTATCTTGATGCGGCCGTCATCGGCGAGCAAGACATTTTCGGGCTTTACGTCACGGTGAACAATGCCCGCTTCGTGCGCGGCGGCGAGACCGCGCAGAACAGAGTCCATGACATCCACGGTTTGTTCGGGCGTTAACCGACCAAAGTCCTTGAGGAGGTCCCGCAGGGTGATTCCCGGTAGATACTCCATGACGAGGTAGGCCATGTCAGAGTCTTGGCCCTGGTCAAAGACGCTCACCACGTTGGGGTGGGCAAGGCGGGCAGCCGATCGCGCTTCTTGAATAAAGCG
>CANFVD010000015.1 GCA_947450345.1 Actinomycetota bacterium | reverse complement strand
ACTGAGACGATTGAGAGTTCACCAAGCCGGAGTCCGGCGATCACAAAAATGTCGCCCACGGTTTCGGTCAGCCCGGCGGCAACCGCCAGCCAGATTCCCACCCGCCAGTTGATCTCCCCGCGCTCGCCCACAACGACGTCGGCGCGGGGCATTCCTGCCTGTTGACGCTTGCGCATCCCCGCCCACAGCGCCGATACGGCAACGATCACGCTCAACACCGTGGCTGCGACGACGCGGTTCGCGACGAAGGGAATCACTCCACTGGTGGGTGGCGTGAGTGAGATGAGAATCATGTACGCGCCGATGAGCGTGCCCGAAGATACGGCAAAAAGAATGCCGCGAATTCCGGGGCGCCGAGTTTTTTCTTCGCGAACAATGGCGATGAGCACGACCGCTACGAGCGCGATGCCGAGTGCAATGTCATCGAGGAGCGATAGCTGCGTCCCGCTGGCAAAATCCCACAGCACCGGCACGACGGCCGCGACGAGGGCGCCCAGCGGGGACAGGATACTCATAGGTCCGAGTGCGAGACTGGCGTAAAGAAAAACCAGCGCAAACGAGAGAACGAGACCCGACAACCCACCCAAAATCAGGGCGGACGGTGACGCCTGTTGAGCCCAGTTGCCTCCGGAAAAAACGAAGTAGCCCACGAAGCCGAGGATTCCCGCGAACATGGAGAGCCACGTCACCCGAAGTGAGCCCAGATGTTGTGAACCGAGCCCGCCAAAGAAATCGGCTCCACCCAAAACAATGGCACCCAGAAAACCGAAAACGACAGACAGCACGTGAATGAGCCTAGGCTTAATGAACGAAACGTGCGTCACACTGCTCACCTAACGCACGAGGAGGATGAACATGGCCCAGATAAAAAGAAAAGCCGTACCCGCCGCTGACGTTGTCGGTGGCGTTACGCCTCACGTCGATGTGGCAACTCTCGGCCGGCAGCTCCTCGGCCGCTGGGCCGACATTCGCCTCGCTTCTCGAGCACTCGCCGCCAACCCAGATATGCAGGGCGTCCTCGGGTTGAGCAAAGATGAACATCGGGAGCGCGTGCTGGGACAACTCAAGCTCCTCGTCAAGAACGGGCAAGTGAAACTTGCCTTCCCGGCTGAGTTCGGCGGCCTTGCCGATCACGGGGGAAACTTGGCGGCGTTTGAGGAACTTGTCGCCGCAGACCCCTCCATGCAGATCAAGAGCGGCGTGCAGTGGGGACTCTTCGGGGCGGCAATCATGCACCTCGGAACGGCCGAGCACCACAAACGGTGGCTGGCTGATGCGATGTCGCTCAAGCTTCCGGGTATCTATGCCATGACTGAAACCGGGCACGGCTCGGACGTTGCGGCAATTGGTACGACCGCCGAGTATGACCCGGCGACTCAGGAGTTTGTTATCAATACGCCCTTCCGGGCTGCGTGGAAGGACTACCTCGGTAACGCCGCCCTCCACGGACAGGCTGCTGTGGTGTTCGCCCAACTCATCACCAACGATGTCAACTACGGCGTGCACGCGTTCTTTGTGCCCGTGCGAACCCCCAAGGGCAACTTCCTTCCCGGCATCGGTGGCGAGGACGACGGACTCAAGGGCGGACTCAACGGCATCGACAACGGCCGACTCCACTTTGACCACGTGCGCATTCCCCGCACCAACCTGCTTAACCGCTACGGCGACGTTGCCGAAGACGGAACGTACTCGTCACCCATTGCCAGCCCCGGCCGTCGCTTCTTCACCATGCTCGGCACGCTCGTGCAGGGTCGGGTATCCCTCGACGGCGCCGCCATCAACGCGGCCAAAATGGGACTTCAGATTGCCGTCACTTACGGGAATCAGCGCCGACAGTTTGCCGGTGACTCGGGCGAAGAAACCGTTTTGCTCGACTACCAGCGCCACCAGCGCCGCCTCATTCCGCGCATCGCCACCGCCTACGCGCAGGCTTTCGCGCACGAACTCCTATTGCAGAAGTTCCACGCGGTGTTTAGCGGCGAGGAAGACACCGATGACGCCCGCCAAGACCTGGAGACCCTCGCAGCCGCACTCAAGCCGCTGTCGACGTGGAATGCGCTCGACACTCTTCAGGAAGCGCGCGAGGCCTGCGGTGGCCAGGGCTTCTTGGCCGAGAATCGCCTGGTGGGTCTTCGCGCCGACCTGGATATCTATGTGACCTTTGAGGGTGACAACAACGTGCTGTTGCAATTGGTGGCCAAGCGACTCCTCAACGATGTCAGCGACACGTTCCGTGAGGCCGGCCCCGCCGCACTCGCCAAGCTCGCACTCGAAAACGCGGTCGATCGCACGCTTACCAGTTCTGGGCTGCAGCGCCTCGGTCAAACGGTCGTTGACCTGGGTGCCACGTCGCGCTCAGTGGAGAACCTTCGTCAGTCGGACATGCAGCGGGCGCTTCTCACCGAGCGTGTCGAGCAGATGGTGATGTCGATTGCCGCCGCGCTGCGTCATGCTAAGAAGGAGGGCCGTGTGGCCGCAGCCTTCAACGAGCACCAAAGTGCGCTCATCGAGGCAGCCATCGCACACGGCGAACTGTTGCAGTGGGAGGCCTTTACGGCCGCACTCGACGAGGTCCACGATCCAGACACGCACATCGTGCTCACCTGGTTGCGTGACCTCTTTGGTTTCGGACTAATTGAAAAGCACGCCGCCTGGTACCTCATGTCGTCGCGATTATCGTCTCATCGCGCGATGGCCGTCACGGCATACATCGACCGCCTGATTGCGCGTCTGCGACCGCACGCCCAGGACCTCGTGGATGCGTTTGGGTACGGTCCCGAGCACCTCCGCGCCCCCATCGCGTCAGGCGAAGAGGCAGACCGACAGGATGAGGCGCGAGCCTACTTTGCTGATCCCTCGCGACGCTTCCCACCCAAGGAAAGCGTGGCCACGAAGCCCAAGGCCAAGAAGCCCGCTGCCGAGTAGGCGCTCACGCTCGTTGCTGTCGAGAAGGCATCCTTTGCCTTGTCAGCAATGGGAATTGTCGTGGGGTCCTTCTCGAGGCCCTGGATGGCTGCTCCCGACGAATCGACGACGGCGGCCACAATCTGCTCCACCTGAGCGGCGGGAAGCTTCTCTTCGGTCAGCGACGTGGTGAGCACGCCCTGAATTGACGCAAACAGAATGGTGCCGAGCACGGCGATACCGAGCGCGGAACCCAGCTGGCGTGACGTACTCTGCGTACCCGACGCCTGCCCCGACTGCGCCACGGGAACGTCGAGCAGAATGACGTTGGTCAGCTGTGCGGTAGCGAGACCGACACCGAGGCCGTAGGAGAACAACCACGGCGTGATGGTGAGCCAAGAACTGTTGGCATTGATGGAGAAGCCAAGACCTGCGACACCAATGATTTCGAGCACGATACCGAGCCGAACCATGGTCACCGGGGTCACGCGTCCGTTCAATCCGCCCGCAATACCACTCGCCACAAACGCACCGATTGCCAACGCCAGCAAGATGAGACCGGTTTGCAAGGCGTTGTAGCCGATGACGAATTGCAGCCACAGGGGGAGCGACAGGATGATGCCGAACTCGCCCATAGAGATGACGGCCGCCGCCACGTTGCCGTTCGTGAACGACGAGATGCGGAAAAGAGCGAAGTTGATGAGCGTCGACTTGCCGGCCTTTTCGCGAGCTCGACCATAGGCGATGAACGCGAAGGTGGCGAGTGCAAAAATCAGGAAGAGGAACGGAATAACCGAGACCTCGAACGGCCACGTCCAGTCGCCAATCGCGAAGGGCTTGTTGACCAACCACCAGCCGTACGTTCGCCCCTCGATGAGGCCGAACACGAGAGCGGCCATCGCGATGACCGAGAAGAACGCACTGAGCCAGTCGATGCGTCGCGCAACGGCCTCTTTGGACTCGGGGATGGTGAGGAGCGCACCGATCACGATGATCACCACGAGGGGGATGTTGATGCCGAACGCCCAGCGCCACGAGAAGTCGGTGGTCAGCCAGCCACCGAGGAGCGGGCCCACGGCCACCATTCCACCGATGGTCGATCCCCACACGGCAAAAGCGATTCCGCGCTCTTTGCCCTGGAAGTTGGCGTTGACGAGCGACAGGGTAGTGGGAAGCACCATGGCTCCACCCAAACCCTGCAGCACCCGCGAGAAAATCAGCAGGTCGCCCGTGGGGGCAAATGCCGCCAAGACGGAAGCGATGCCGAAGACAATAAGGCCCACGACCAACGTAAGTCGGCGACCAAAGCGGTCGGCAAGGGCACCGTAAACCAGTAGGAGAGCGGCGAAGACGAGTGTGTAGGACTCCTGCACCCACTGAACCTGGGTGCTCGAGATACCGAGATCATCGATGATCGATGGGATGGAAACGTTGACAATCGTGGAGTCAACAATGATGAGCGAAATTCCGAGGCTGACGAAGAGTAAGCCGAACCAGCGTGTGCGTGATGATGCCATGCGCCTAATCTAGCGATATGGAACACCATCCCTCGCGCAAGCGACTTCGCGGCAAGGGCTATCTCTCCCGGCTGGGCCCGGGCATCGTGAGCGGTGCCGCCGACGACGACCCGTCGGGCATCGCCACATACTCTCAAATTGGAGCGGCAACCGGATTCCGACTGGTCTGGGGAATAGTTCTGCTCCTGCCCTTCGCCTTCGCGGTGCAGGAAGCGTGCGCGCGCCTGGCGATCGTGACCGGCCAGGGACTCGCGGGAATCATACGAACTCGATTGCCTCGTCCGGTGCTCTACATTTCGGTGCTCTTGGTGGCTGTAGCCAACACCGTCAACATCGCGGCCGACCTCGCGAGCATGGCGGCGGCCCTCAACCTCCTTTTGCCCATTCCCCAGATGCTGGGCGTGGTGGGCTTTGCCGTACTGATCTTGTTTCTCGAAATATTCATTCCGTATCACCGTTACGCAAAAATTCTGCGCTGGCTGTGTCTCTCGCTGGTTGCCTACGTGGCTGTTCTGTTTGTGGTGCAGGTCCCCTGGGGAGAGGTGGGTCTCAACGCCGTCGTCCCCCACTTCCTCTGGGCAAAGGCCGACATCGCATTGCTCATTGCCATGGCGGGAACGACGATTTCGCCCTACCTATTTTTCTGGCAGTCGGCCGAGGAGGTTGAGGCGAGTAACGCCGAGGGCGTGACGGGAGCAGATCGCGGACATATGCGCGCGATGAGAGGAGACGTTGCCGCGGGCATGCTGGCCACAGTTGTGGTGGCCGGTTCGATTATCATTACTGCGGCAGCAACGCTTAACGCTCACGGCATCATGAATATTCAGACTGCCGAGCAGGCCGCACAAGCTCTGGAGCCCATCGCGGGGCCCTTCGCGTCGTTGCTTTTTCTCCTCGGAATCCTGGGTACCGGACTCCTGACCGTGCCGGTGCTCGCAGGGGCCACGTCATACGCCATGGCGGAAACGTTTGGTTGGCGGGAAAGCCTGGAGAAAAAACCCAACCAGGCGCGCGCCTTTTACGCGGTTATCCTGTTGTCGATAATGGTCGGACTCTCTCTCAACTTGGGCGGGGTTGACGCCATCCAGTTTCTGATTGTCGCTGCGATCATCAACGGACTCACGGCGCCATTTCTCATGGCCGTGATCTGGTGGCTCGGCCGAGACAAGAAACTCATGGGTCGATGGGCCAGCCGATGGTGGTCACAAGGACTTGTCGCTTTGGCCACGCTCGCCATGACCGGATTACCGGTTCTGTGGCTCCTGGCTCCCTAGCTCGTCAGGCCCACACTCCTGCGACCTGTCGAGCGGGGGAGGAGCCTAGGAGTTCTTCTTTGCGACGCCCGTGAGCTTCGAGAAGTAGAACAGATAGAAAATCTCGAGAATGCCCACCGTATTCACCACGAAGAGCACCACGAACCACACCTTGCTGTGTCGAGTGCCGGCGCGGTAAAGGGCCAAGGCCTTCCACACGGCGCTCCACACACCCAAAATTACGATTGTCCAGATGGCCCAAGAGGGCATGCCCCACATGCTGTCGATGCTCGTTGTCGTCATGGGCCAAGTTTCGCACACCCCTAGCCAGAATGGGGAGCGAGAACATAGAGTCTCACCATGAAACTTGCACCCTGGGCCCTCACCACTCGTCGCGTCGTTGGCGTGGCACGCATCGTTTTGGCCATCGGAATTTTTGCGGCGGTCGCCACTCAGGTGGGCGACCGCATGGTGCACAACCTCTTCCGACCGGGCGAATACTTTGCATTTTTCACCATCCACACCGCGCTGATGTTCGTGGTCATCCTCATCGCCTCGGGCGTCGTGTCGCTTCGCTCCGAGCGCGATTCGCGCCTGTTGACCATCATGCGCATGATGGTGGTGCCGTACGCCATCGTCACCGCGCTCGTCTACAACTTCATGCTGCGCGGGTTACCGCTCACGGGCCCGGATGCCGGATACGTGTGGCCGGTGTGGCCCGACGAACTCCTGCATGTGTGGGCCCCCATTTTCCTCGTTATCGACTGGGTGTTGTCGATTGGCCGCTTCCCGTTGCGCTTGCGCGCACTGTGGTGGGCGCTGATCTTCCCGCTGGCCTGGGTGGCCTTCTCAATTGTTCGCGGTCTCGCGACCGGGTGGTGGCCCTATCCGTTCCTCGACCCCAATGGATCGCTGGGTTGGGGTGGCGTGGTCGCCTACATCGTGGGCATCGCCGGACTCATGACGTTGTTTGCTTACCTGGCCGTGCTCGTGTGCCGAATATGGGTGCGCATCCAGGCTCGGCGCGCCTAGTGTTAATGGCATGACGCGACGCACTCTCGGCTCCTCAGATTTCTCGGTTTTCCCGCTGTGCTTGGGCGGCAATGTCTTTGGCTGGACCGCGGACGTGGCGCAGTCTGAAGCTGTGCTCGATGCCTACACGGCCGGCGGCGGAAACTTCGTCGACACCGCAGATGCCTACTCGGCCTGGAAGCCGGGAAACGTCGGCGGCGAGTCCGAGGCCATCATCGGCGCGTGGATGACCGCGCGCGGTAATCGTGCCGACGTGATTGTGGCGACCAAGGTAGCCAAGTTGCGCACTCGCCCCGGCTTGAGCGCAGAGAACATCCGGGTCGCTGCTGAGGAGTCGTTGGTCCGTCTGCAGTCTGACTACATCGACCTCTATTACGCGCACGAGGACGACGCCACGGTCGCCATCGAAGAGACGGTCGAAGCCTTTGACGCTCTCGTTCGCGCCGGCAAGGTACGCGCGATTGGGCTGTCCAACTACACGCCCGAGCGCGTGAACGAATACGTGAGTGTGGCCCGTGCCAACGGGTGGGCGGTACCGGTGGCCGTGCAACCGCACTACAACCTCGTTTTCCGTGCGGAATTTGAGACGAGCATGGCTGCCGTGTGTGCCCAGCTGGACATCGGAGTGGCGCCCTACTTCGCGCTCGGCGCGGGGCTTCTCACCGGCAAGTACGCCTCGGCAGACGACATGAACGGACAGGTTCGCGCAGGGGCCGCGGGCATGTACGCCAGTGATCAGGCCTGGGAGGTCGTGTCCGCGGTGCGTGAGATTGCCGCGGGTAACGGGGTGGCCCCGGCGACGGTGGCCCTCGCGTGGTTGCGCGACCAACCCACCGTGACGGCGCCGATCGCCAGCGCTCGCGTGGTGGAACAGCTGCCCGCACTCATGGCGGCCGCATCCTTTGCGCTCCCCGCGGATGACGCTGCTCGTTTGACGCAGATGTCGACGGGGCTCTAGACGGCGATGACTGTGCGTAGCGAAAAAATCGTCATCCCCACGACGGACGGCAACGGAGATGTCCCTGGGCTCCTCGTGGTTCCGGACGGAAAGGGACCCTGGCCGGGCGTCGTTCTCGTTCACGAAGTATTTGGCATCGAAGAGAACATGATCCATCACGCCGAGGAATTGGCCCGCCGCGGCTACCTCGTGCTGATGCCCGATCTCTACAGTCGCGGCGGCATGCGGCGATGCCTGCGCGCCACGTTCCGTGTGCTCAACGAGGGCGAGGGTCAGGCGTTCAACGATGTAGAGGCGGCCAAGCAACTGCTCGCCTCGCGTCAGGACTGCACGGGCAAGATGGGCGTGATCGGCTTCTGCATGGGTGGCGGCTTCGCTCTGCAGTTGGCGCAGCGGGGGTACGACGCCTCGGCCGTCAACTACGGCATGATGCCCAAAGACCTGGATGCCATTCTCGAAGGCGCATGCCCCATCGTGGGCAGCTATGGAGCCAAGGACAAGACGCTCAAGGGTGCTGCCACCACAATGGAGACGGCGCTCACGAAGCACGGAATCGCGCACGACATCAAGGAATACCCGGACGCCAATCACGCCTTCATGAACCCAGGTCCAGCCGGACCCAAGCTCATGCGTCCGATTATGCAGAAGGTGGCAGGCTTCCGACCCGTCCCGGCCGATGCGGCCGATGCGTGGACACGCATCGATGCCTTCTTCGGTGAGCACCTCCGCTAGCCTGTGGTCATTGCGGCAGAGGTCGCATCTGCACGTGTCTTCTCGACGGACGACCCATAAAGGAAAATCATGAAGCTCGAACAACGCTGGACCGCGGCTGACATCCCCGACCTCTCGGGCAAACGCGCCATCGTGACCGGCGCAACCGCGGGACTGGGTCTCGTGATGGCCACCGAACTTGCCGCGCACGGTGCTGATGTGACGCTCGCGGCACGAAACGCCGCAAAGGCGGAGGGCGTCCGGAAGCGAATTCTCGCGGCGCATCCCACAGCCAAGGTCGACGTTTCCGTGGTCGACGTGGCCAGCCTGAAGAGCATCCGCGCGTTCGCCACCGCCTGGCTCGCCACGAACAAAAAGCTCGACATCTTGGTCAATAACGCGGGCATCATGGCGGTGCCTCAGCGACAGGTAACCGAGGACGGCTTTGAACTTCAGTTCGGCACGAACCACCTGGGCGCATTCGCCCTGACGATGCTCCTGATGCCGGTCATCCGGAAGACGCCCGGTGCGCGCGTGGTAGCTGTTGCCTCCAATGCCCACCGTCCGAGCAGCATCGCCTTTGACGATCTGATGCGCGAGAAGAAGTACACCGCGTGGGGTGCCTATGGCCAGAGCAAGCTGGCCAACCTATTGTTCACCCGCGAACTCCAGCGCCGGTTTGTCGCCGCCAAGGTTGATGCGATTGCCGTTGCGGGTCACCCCGGCTGGTCGTCAACCGATCTCGTCGCGTCAGGCCCCATGAAAGACAGTGGCTCGTTCGCAAAGTGGCTCGCGCGCCTGGGCAGTCACCTCGGATCACAGTCAGCAGAGCAGGGTGCCCTGCCCATGCTCTATGTGGCCACGGCCCCGGGTGTGGCCGGCAACGACTACTACGGTCCACACGGAATGAGCGAGCTCAAGGGATTCCCTGTGCCCGCGCGACGGGTGCCTGCCGCCCTCAGCGACGACGACGCGAAACGACTCTGGACGGCCAGCGAAGAGCTGACCGGCATTACCTCGCCCATCTAGGCTCCTGTCCCACGTCGTGCCACGCGTCTAGGCTTTCCTCATGTCCGACGATGTGAGCATTCTGATGAGGCAGCGTCCATCGCGCGACCAGCGTCGCCAAGCGGGCGCTTCCGTGCGTGGGCGAGTTCCGCTGGAGAGTCTGGCAGAGTGCCCGAAGCCGGCCGAGCGCACCGCAGCGACCGCCATCATTGAGGCGCAGAACGCGACGCGAAATCCCGAACTTATTCCGCTCCGCTACGAGCGCATGGGTGCCGACGCTTTTTCGTTTCTCAGGGGCACGGCCGCCGTCATGGCTCGAGACCTCTCCCTGCGCCCGAACTCGGGACTGGACGTGCAACTGTGTGGCGATGCTCACCTCGACAACTTCGGCATCTTTGCGTCGGCCGAACGCAGCCTCACCTTCGATCTCACAGATTTTGACGAGACACTCCCTGGACCGTTTGAGTGGGATGTCAAAAGGCTGGCGGCCAGTTTTGCCACGGCGGCTCGGGTGCACGGTTTCGGCGACAACACAGAGCATCGAGCGTCCCTCGCTGTCGGACGCGCCTACCGCGAGTGGATGAGCGCATTGAGTGAACGTCCCACCCTCGACGTGTGGTTTGCCCGCGCGGACCTGGAATGGATGATCGGCGAGATTCAGAAACCCGGATTGCGTGACGCCCTGCGGCGCGCGGGAAAGCGGGCGCGCACCAAAGACGGTGAAAAGGCCAGCGTCAAGCTGACGGAGCGCATCGGCGATGAATGGCACTTCCGTTCCGATCCACCCACGCTCATTCCCATCCAGGGCACCGACCATCTCGAAACGGTGGCCGATGTTTTCCGCCGTTACCGGGAGACACTCCCGCCCGATCGCGTGGCCCTGCTCGACCGCTATTCGTTTGTCGAGGCGGCCGTCAAAGTGGTCGGCGTGGGCTCGGTCGGAACACGCGCGTACGCACTTCTCTTCAAGTCCGGCGACGGCGAACCGCTCATTCTTCAAGCAAAACAGGCAGACGCGTCGGTGCTCGAAGCACACCTTGAGCCCAGTGAGTATGACCACCACGGCAAGCGCGTGGTGGTGGGCCAGCGACTCATTCAATCCTCCAGCGACCCGTTCTTGGGCTGGACCCGTGGAGACGAGACATTGCCTTTCGACTTCTACTTCCGCCAGCTGTGGGACATGAAGGGCCGAATCGAGGCAACGGCGCTCGACGCCTCGTCCTTCGAGGCCTATGCGGCGGTGTGCGCGGCGGCCCTTGCCCGGGCACACGCCCGAGCCGGAGACGCTTCGCTCATCGCCGGTTACCTAGATCAGGGCAAGGCGTTTGAGAACGCGATTGCTGATTACGCACGGTCGTACACCGACCTCATGGTCAGCGACTATGCCGCGTTTGAGACGTGGCGCCGACCGTAGACTGAGAGGCGTGCCAGAGCCCATTTTCACCCCCCGCGCACAGGCCCTCATGACTGCGCTTGCCGAGCGCGTCGTTGTGGGCGATGGCGCCATGGGGACCATGCTCCAAGAGCACGCCCCCACTCTGGACGACTATCAGCAGCTCGAGGGTTGCAACGAAATTCTTAACGTCAGCCGGCCCGACATCATTCGCTCCATCCACGACGCCTACCTTGAGGTGGGTATCGACTGCATTGAGTCGAACACGTTTGGAGCCAACTGGTCTAACCTGTCCGACTACGGCATTGAGGATCGCATCGCGGAGCTGGCGCGTGACGGTGCCCGCCTGGCGCGCGAATCGTGCGAGGCCTTCGAGGCTGCTGACGGTCGCATGCGGTGGGTGATGGGATCGATGGGACCGGGGACCAAGTTGCCCAGCCTGGGACACACCACGTACGCGCACCTGAAGTCCACGTTTGCAGAACAGGCCGTGGGACTCATCGAAGGCGGCGCAGACGCCTTCCTGATTGAGACCTCTCAGGACTTACTCCAGACCAAGGCGGCCGTGAACGGATGCAAGCAGGCCGTTGTCGAGACGGGCGTGCGCCTGCCGATTTTCGTTGAGGTGACGGTTGAGACCACCGGCACCATGCTCATGGGTAGTGAGATTGGTGCGGCTCTCACGGCGCTCGAACCCCTGGGCATCGACATGATCGGGCTTAACTGCGCTACCGGCCCCACCGAGATGAGCGAACACCTGCGACACCTCTCTCGCCACTCAAACATTCCCGTGATGTGCATGCCCAACGCCGGTCTGCCAATCCTCACCGCAGACGGGTCCCACTACCCGCTGAGCCCCGAGGAGTTGGCCACCGCGCACGAGCAGTTCGTGAAGGAATTTGGCCTGGCGCTTGTAGGCGGTTGCTGCGGCACCACCCCCACACATCTCAAAGCTGTTGTTGATCGGCTCGCCGGCACCCCGGCCGTGGCGCGCACACCCGTGCATGAAAACGGTGTGGCAAGTCTGTATCAGCACGTTCCCTTTGTTCAAGACAACGCCTTCCTCGCCATCGGAGAACGCACCAACGCCAACGGATCGCGGGCGTTTCGCGATGCCATGCTCGAGGAACGTTGGGATGACTGCGTCGACATTGCGCGCAATCAGATCCGCGACGGAGCCCACGTGCTCGACGTCTGCATCGACTATGTGGGTCGTGACGGGGTCGGTGATGTGCGCGAGATCGTGTCCCGGTTTGCCAGCGCATCCACGCTCCCGCTGGTCATCGACTCCACCGAGCCGGCTGTCCTTCAGGCCGGCATGGAACTCATCGGCGGCCGCCCCATCGTTAACTCGGTGAACTTCGAGGACAGCGACGGGCCCGACTCGCGTTTCGCGCGCATCATGCCGCTGGTTAAGGAGCACGGCGCTGCGGTTGTTGCGCTCACCATCGACGAAGAAGGCCAGGCGCGCACCACCGAGGGAAAGATGCGTATCGCCTCGCGCCTCATCGACACCCTGGTGGACGACTGGGACATGCGCGTCGATGACATCTTGGTGGACTGCCTCACGTTCCCCATCGCGACGGGGCAGGAAGAGACGCGACGCGACGCCATTGAGACCATCGAGGCCATTCGTCAGCTCACCGCCAAATACCCTGGTGTGCACACCACGCTGGGCGTCTCGAACGTCTCGTTTGGGCTCAACCCCGCGGCGCGCACGGTGCTGAACTCGGTATTCCTGCACGAGGCAATGGAGGCCGGCCTGGATTCGGCAATTGTTGATGCCGCCAAGATTGTGCCGCTCGCTACCATCCCGGATGCTCAGCGCAAGGTCGCGCTTGACCTCGTCTGGGATCGCCGAGAGTTTGACGCCGAGGGCAACGTCACCTACGACCCGCTTGAGCTCATGCTGGATACGTTCGCGGGCGTGGATGCGGCCGCGATTCGTGACCAACGCGCCCTCGAGCTGGCCGCCCTCCCGGTGGGCGAACGGTTGGCACGCCGCATCATTGACGGCGACGCCAAGGGACTTCCCGAAGACTTGGAGCAGGCACGGGGTGACGGCATCGCCGCCCTCGACATCATCAACGACCACCTGCTCTCCGGCATGCAGGTGGTGGGGGAATTGTTCGGCAAGGGCGAGATGCAGTTGCCGTTCGTGCTCAAATCCGCCGAAGTGATGAAAGCAGCGGTCGCGCTGCTCGAACCGTTCATGGAGAAAGCCGAAGCCGCGGGCAAGGGCAAGATTGTGCTGGCCACGGTGCGTGGCGACGTGCACGACATCGGCAAGAACCTGGTCGACATCATCCTGTCCAACAACGGATACGACGTGGTGAACATCGGCATCAAGAAGACCATCAACGAGATCATTTCGGCCGCCGAAGAGTCGGGCGCCGATGTGATTGGCATGAGCGGACTCCTCGTGAAGTCCACGGTGGTCATGAAAGAGAATCTTCTCGAACTCAACGCGCGGGGGCTCGCGGGCCGCTGGCCCGTCATTCTGGGTGGCGCGGCCCTCACGCGCGCGTTTGTCGAGGAGGACCTCGCCGCCATTTTCGACGGAGAGGTGCGCTACGCGCGCGACGCCTTTGAGGGCCTCGCACTCATGGAACCGTTGGTTGCGGTGGCCCGCGGTGCTGACCCTGCGACTGTCAACCTTCCCGAACTCAAGAAGCGCATCCATCGTCCGTCGCAACTCGTCGTGACCGAGCCCGAGAACATTCCGGCCCGCTCCGATGTCGCCGCCGATAACGCGATTCCCGTGCCACCGTTCTGGGGCACCCGCATCGTCAAGGGCGTGGCTCTGGGTGACTATGCCGCATTCCTCGATGAGCGCGCCACCTTCATGGGCCAGTGGGGACTCAAGCCCGGCCGCGGCGACGACGGAGCGACATACGAACAGCTGGTCGACACCGAGGGGCGCCCCCGGCTGCGCTACTGGCTCGATCGCATCTTGGCCGAGGGCATCGCCGACGCTTCCGTGATTTACGGATATTTCCCCGTTGTCTCAGACGGCAACGACGTGATTGTGCGCCACCACGGTGACGACATGCACGGGGTGTTGGGTGCGCAGGGAGTGCTCGCTCCCGATGGCGGCTCTGGCGGTGAGCTGGGGTCAGAACGACTGCGTTTCACGTTCCCACGCCAGTCGCGCGATCGCCACCTGTGCTTGGCTGACTTCGTGTCGTCGGTGGATTCTGGCCGAGTCGACGTGCTCCCCATTCAGCTGGCCACGTTCGGCGACCGCGTGAGCGCGGTGACCGGCGAGTTGTTTGCGTCCGATTCCTACCGCGACTACATGGAGCTCAACGGCCTCGCCATGCAGCTCACCGAGGCGCTGGCCGAGTTCTGGCACGCACGCATCCGCGAGGAATTGGGCTTTGGGGCCGAAGATCCGGCCGACCTCGCGGGCATGTTCAAACTCGACTACCGCGGGGCTCGGTTCTCGCTGGGCTACCCCGCGTGTCCCGACATGGAGGACCGCCGCAAGGTCGTGGCGCTACTTAAGCCCGAGCGCGTCGGCGTTGAACTCTCCGAAGAGTTGCAGCTCCACCCCGAGCAGTCGACCGACGCGTTTGTGTTCCACCACCCCGAGGCAAAGTACTTCTCGGTCTAGCGCGCAGCCTGTCCCGCTGGTTGAGTAGCGCGCAGCGTATCCACGCTGGTTGAGTAGCGCGCAGCGCGTATCGAAACCGTCTAACGACCGAGTTTGGCCCGCCGCAACCCCGCCATCAGCGCCGGTCCCATCACAATCAGCCCCACGACGGTCGTGGCGGCGCGAACCGTGTCCCACGTGAGGGTGGACGTGACGAGCGTGTAGACCACGAAGTGCGAGAGATTCAGGCCCACGGTGGCGCCGGCCTCGTAAGAAATGCTTGTTTCTCCACCCACCGCAAACGGCCAGAACCACAGGTTGAGGAGCGCGCCATAAAGATAGGCCGCGACGATGCCGTAAACGGAGAGGGCCGCGAATTCACTCCAGCGGCGCTGTCTGGCAGTTACCCGCCGTGTCAGGCGACGAATGGCAAGACTGACAAGGCCAGCCCCGGCGCCCACCCAGGCGGTGGCGAACATCTGAAAAGGCACCCAGGGCCCCACCATTCCCCACGCGAGTGCCGAGACCCCAATGGTGACCATGCCCAGGAGAAATCCGAATCGGGGACCAAAGGCGGCTCCGCCAATGATGAGAATGATGAAGATTGCTTCAACGCCTCCGGCCGCTGAGGCAAACAGGCGGGCCAGGGTTCCCGCGGCCGCGAGCAGCCCCAGCATTGCCACGAATGTGGCAGCGTTCGGTGAGCCCGATACGCCGCGATCGGCAACGATGACGGCCACCACGGCGAGGACGGGAACGACCAGGCAGACCAGGATCGCGGGAATGAGGGGTGACTGCCCAGAGGATGCGGGGATCACCAACGGCCACGCAAAACACGCCAGCGCGGCGAGACTCACGGTGGCGAACAGCAGCGCCGTGGCGAGTCGCCCTCGGCGACGGTCGCGGGCAGGGGCATGAACCGGGGGCGGAATCGTCGTTGCCACATCTGTTGGCGTCTGCAGTCGGGTCACGAGGACACCACCGCCTCGAGGCGCGGGGCGTGCGTCAGCACGCGCGCGTTAATGAGCGTGGCGAACGACTGGTCGTGAGTGGCGACGATGACGCGGGTCCCCTGCAGAGAAATGCGCTCCAGGACCCGGGCGAGTTCGCCGCAGGCCCGTCGATCGAGGCCGCGGGTGGGTTCGTCGATGAGAAGGGTGCGGGGGCGCTCGTGCAACTGGAGGGCGATGGCAAGCGCGCGTTGCTGTCCGGTCGAGAGATCGCGCGGGTGCACGTTGAGGTCGATGGTGTCGCCCAGAATTTCGTACACCACGTCTCGTGATGACTTCCCGTAGCCGACATGCGGAGCGGGTAATCGTCTCCGGTGCTGCCGATCCTGAGCACGACATTCCTCGGCCACACTTTCACGTGTGAACAGGTCGCGGGGATTCTCCGGGACAAGCCTGATGCCGCTTGCCCGCTTGCCCGCCGGGAGTGCGAGTCGCCACAGCCGGGTCGTCTTTCCTGAACCGTTGGGTCCAACGAGCGCCACGGGTCGAGAGAAGGTCTCGTTGAAGATCCCGGTGTCAGGGTTGCCGTCCCGCAGTGGCGAACGTGAACCGCTCGTGCTTATCTCAACGTCACTGGCCACGTCAACGGCGCGAACCGTTCCGTGGGAGATGTGTAAACGCGTCGAGGCGAGACCGGCAAGTGGCGCGGTGCGGTGCTCGGCAATCAGGAGCGTGATGCCGGTGCGTGTGGCGAGGTCGCGAAGTGTGGCACTGACCAGAGCCAGCGCGTTGTCATCGAGGTCGGCAAACGGCTCGTCGATGAGCAGCACGCTGGGCAGCCCAATGAGGGCGGCTGCGAGCGAGACAAGTGTCGCCTCGCCGGCCGAGAGGTCGGTGATGGGCCGATCGAGCAGATGCCCGATTCCCATGTCTCGGGCCATAACGCTCACGCGGGCATCCACCTGGTATCGATGTTCACCGCGCAGGGTGAGCGTCATACCCACTTCTTCAGCCACCGTCACGCCGACGAAGCCCGCCCGAACGTCCTGCGGAACGTAGGCCACAAAATTCGCGGTCACTCGTGCCGAGCGCCCGCGCCGCTCGACACCACCGACGCTCATGGTGCCCGACATGTCGATGCGGTCAACGGATTCGCCCAATCCCGCCAATGCCCGCAGAAGTGTGGTCTTTCCCGAGCCCGTGTTGCCGGTGAGCAGCGTCACGGTGCCCGGCTGAAGCGAGAAGGTGACGTCCGTGAGCACCGAACGCCCATCCGCCGTTCGCAAGCACACGTTGCTCGCACTGACGGGAGCTGCGCACTGGGGTTCGATGTCCACCGAGGCGTTCATGAAGCCTCGCGACTCGAGGCTCGCGCCGAGTGCCGTCGCGCGCTCGACCGTCACGCCCACCAGCGGTGCGATGACGCCGGTAAAGGTATGACGCACCGAACGCAGGCGACGGGCTCGAGCGAGGCGCTGGGCCGTGAGGCGCAATTCGGGCAAGACAGCCAACGCGATAAGCACGGCCGCGAGGCTGGCGCTGCCACCTCCCCAGCGTCGTGTTCGAACAATGAGGCGCCGAACGTCGATCAGCGAAAACAGAAGTCCCGAGGCCACGATGAGTGCCGCGATGGGGAGGGCCGCCATCACCGTGCGAGCGAGACCATCGAGTGTGACGGGGCCAAAGAGGTTCACACTTGAAAAGAAGCCACCCAGATCCACGCGGGGAAGTGAGGGAAGGAGCCACCCCTCACCCGGTGCTCCACCGAAGACCACGCGGAAAACTATGCGTCCCGCAACAAAGGCAAGAGACACCCAGGGGCTCAGCCACAGGGGCCGCCATCGACCGATCTGGCGCGAGGGTGCTGCTCTGTCATTCACGGGTGTGCCGAATCTAGTCGCTCAGTGGGCTGACGGGTGGATCCGTGTGGGTGCCCGAAGTGAACGTGAGCCCCAACGAATTGCCCGGAACGAGCGTCAGGCTGTCAATCCCGACCGGCGCATAGGCCCAGGCGCCCGTGGCGCGGTCTTCCACCCACACCGACCAATAGCCAAATTCGGGAGTCATCTGTGCACACGTCTCGCGATACGTTTCGTGGCCGGGAATGTTGAGCGCTTGCGTAGCGGCGGGAAGGCCATTGACACGGCAGACCACGTCGAGGCCGTAATCGGCTGTGCCTATTACCGTGACGCCTGCTGCGTCGAGCGCCGCCATTGCGTCGATACTGGCGGATGCCTCAACGCACTTTTCGATCAGGGGCGACCCGAGAATGTCGAAGTCCACCTCAACCCACACACCCGCGCAGTCGGCCGCACTCGCCGTGTCGGCCGCGCTGGCAGCACGCTCGGTCGCTCCTCCGGGGGTCGCCGCACAACCCGACAGCGCGCCGAGGGCCACCGCGACGCAGGCGGACAGTGAAATGAGGGGCATGAGGGCAGGGCGAGACATGGTTCTCCTAGGTGTGTGACTCAATGTTATTGGGCGCTGTCGAACAGGGCAGACTGGGGACGTGCTCGAGACCCTTCTTCGCATCATCCCACTGGGGATTGGTGCCGCGATGACACCGTCGCTCTTCGGTCTCCAGATTTTGGCCGCGGTGGGCCAGTCGTGGGTCAGGCGAACGGCTCTCGTCATCGCGGGGTCGGCAAGTGCATTCGGCATTGCGTGTCTTGCCCTGTACACGGGATTCGCACAATTGCCGCATCGGTCGGCAACCGGACCGAACGTGGTGCAGGGCGTTCTCTTTTTCATTGCCACAGCCGTGCTGATCGGTGTGGTCGTATGGCTCTTCCTGCCCCATCCGAACTTGAGTGAGAAATCGGAGGTCGCGCTGCGCCGCCGGCTTGCCTCAGCTCACGGGATCACGTTTTTCGGCCTGGCCTTTGTGTTGAGCATCAAGGACGTGTCCAGCTTTGCTCTTCTCGTTCCCGGGTTACATGACATTGCCACCTCGGGAACGCCGCCGTGGCTTCAGGGTTGTCTTGTGGCCCTGCTCTTTGCACTCGCCCTCTCGCCCACGCTCATTCCTGCGCTCTGGCGTTTTTTTCGAGGGCCACGTGCCGAACGTCTGCTCAATCGCCTGTATGGCTGGACCATGCGCCATCAGTTTCAGATCATCGGTTTCATGGCAGGTGTATTTGCGGTCTATTGTCTAGTGATGGGCCTCGGTCACGAGGGAATCGGCGTGGCCCCCTGGTAACCCCGTGAGGATTGTTCAATGAAAATCGAAAGGCCTTTTCGCCTCGGCTTCGTCGCTGCGCTCGGAGTGGGGCTCGCTCTCCTTCTCATGACCATGATCGGGTCGCTGGCGACGGTGCTGACCTACATCGGCGTTGCGTTCTTCCTGTCCCTGGGACTCGCCCCCGCCGTGGCGTTTCTCGTTCGTCGCCGCTTCCCCCAGTGGGCCGCGCTCCTGACGGTTGTGGTCATCTTTTTGGCTGTTGTGGTCGGGGTGACGTGGGCCGTTGTTCCGTCTCTCGTCGAACAGACGTCGTCGTTCGTCAAGGGACTTCCCGATCTGGTCAAAAACCTTACGACGCAGCCTTGGTTTGTCTGGATCACCGACCAAATGGGCACGTCTGTCGACATGACCGCCTTCATCAAGCAGGTCACGGCGTGGGTCTCCAACCCGGCCAACTTCACCAATGTTGCGGGCGGCCTGCTCAATGTCGGCGTGGGCATCGCTACGGGAGTCACGGGCACCATTGTGGTCGTCATTCTGACGCTGTACTTCACCGCATCACTCGACAGCATCAAGTCGTTCGCGTACTCGCTCGTTCCCCGCAGCAAGCGCGACACCTTTACCAGCATGTCCGAGCAGATCACCGGTGGCGTGGGCAAATACGTGGTGGGTCAGATTGCCCTTGCCGCGCTCAACGGCCTTCTGTGCTTCATTGTGCTCGTGGCCATTGGTGGCAAGGCGGCGATCGTGTTTGCCTTCGTCGCATTCCTCCTCGCACTCATCCCGCTGATTGGCACCGTGGTGTCGTGTGTCGTGGTGTCGATGAGCCAGCTCTTGCTTGCGAGCCCTCTGACGGCCCTCGTCATTCTGATCTACTTCCTCATCTACATGCAGATCGAGGCCTACGTGATCAGCCCGCGCATCATGAACAAGGCCGTCTCGATTCCCGGCTCAGTCGTCGTCATCGCGGCGCTCGCCGGCGGAACCCTCATGGGCGTGCTCGGTGCGCTGGTGGCAATTCCTATTGCAGCCTCGATTATTTTGATTATCAAACAGGTCGTGGTTCCTCGAATGGATCTGGAGTAGCGACCATGACCATGCGGGTTATCACGGGAGCGTCGTTGCCCTCACTCTCACGCGTTGTTGCTCCCGAACGCCAGCCCGTTCGAGTCGCTGCCCTCCAATTGCACTGGATGCCCGACGCCGACAAGCACACGGCCAACATTCGCGAGGGCATTCGCCTGGCGGCCGAGGCAGGCGCGCAGATCGTCTTTTTGCCGGAGCTCACGCTCAGTCGCTACATGGCCGATGTTCGGCCTGAGGGTCTTCCTCGGGCTTCGGCGGAGTCGCTGACCGACGGACCCACCTTGGCCCTGGCCGCTGCGGCAGCCCGAGAGCACGGAATCTGGATTCACGCGAGTCTCTTCGAATCGGTTGAGCTGGCTGACGGCCGGGGCTACAACACGGCCATCTTGGTGGACCCCGCGGGAACGCTTCACGGGCGCACGCGCAAACTTCACATCCCCGTGACCGCGGGCTACTACGAAGACGAGTACTTTGCGGCCGGCCCAGATAATGACCCCTATCCCGTTTACGACGTGACGGCCGGGCCCACGCCGCTGAAGCTGGGCATGCCCACGTGCTGGGACGAGTGGTTTCCCGAGGTTGCGCGCGCCTATTCCCTGGCTGGCGCTGAGGTGCTCGTGTACCCCACGGCCATCGGCAGCGAGCCGGATCATCCCGAGTTCGACACGGCGCCCCTGTGGCGACACGTGATTACTGCCAACGGCATCAACAGCGGAACGTTTATGGTGGTGCCCAATCGCTGGGGCAACGAAGGTCTTCTCGACTTTTACGGTTCGTCCTTCATCTCTGACCCCTACGGCCGCGTGCTCGTTGAAGCGGGTCGCGCCGAGGATGCCGTTCTGGTGGCCGACCTCGACCTCGATCAGCGTCGTGATTGGCTCGACCTGTTTCCGTTCCTCGCCACCCGCCGCCCCGACACCTACGCAGACTTGGCCCAGCCGGTCGCGAATCCTCGGGGCACAGACGGTAAGGGTGTTGACGGGGGCATTGCGGGAGTTAACTCCAACGGCACGGCTTAGGCTGAGGGCGACCCGTCGAAAGGGGCCGCGTGGCAGACACAGAAGAGTTTGAACCGCGCGTGCCGAGTTTGCCCCTCCTGGAGGCCGCTGCCCCGCTGCCCGAGGACGAACCCAAGCCGCTCTGGCGCGGCTGGATTCACACCGGGACTCTGCCGGTGGCGATTGCTGCCGGAATCGTTCTCGTCGTGCTGGCCGACGGTCTGTCAGCCAAGTGGAGTTCGGCCGTCTTTGCTCTCACGTCGATCCTGCTCTTTGGGGTCTCGTCGCTCTATCACCGCTTCAACTGGAAGCCACGCACGCGGGTGCTCCTCAAGCGCCTTGACCACGCCAACATCTTCTTGCTGATTGCCGGCACTTACACGCCGCTGGCCGTGATGGCGCTCCCCTTCGATAAAGGCTTCCTGCTGCTGATTCTCGTGTGGAGTGGCGCCCTGCTCGGCATCGGTTTTCGCATGTTTTGGATTCACGCACCGCGCTGGCTCTACGTGCCTCTCTACCTCCTTCTGGGCTGGGCGGCCATGATGTACGTCGTCGACCTGGTCAACGCCAACGTGGCCATGATGGTGCTCATCATGATTGGTGGCGCGGCCTACACCGCCGGCGCGGTGATCTACGCGATGAAGCGCCCCAACCCCGTGCCCGGCGTCTTCGGCTTCCACGAGATCTTTCACACGCTCACCCTCGTGGCGTTCTTGTGCCACTGGACCGCCGTGCTCCTGATTGCGCTGAACCCCGCCTACTTCTGGTAGCGACCGCACGAAAAGGGCCCCGAGGATTCACCCCGAGGCCCTTTTGTGATCAGGCCTAGCGTCGGCGGTTGCGTCGACGGCGTGCGTTGTCTTCCATGCGGGTGAGCATGGCGTCGAGTTCGCCCATGCGGGCTGAGACTTTGCTGTTCACGGCGAGGAAGCCGAGCGAGCGTCGTCCGCGGAAGATGAAGAGTCCGGCGAGGTAGAGAACGAGGGCCGAACCGAGGGTGATTCCCACGATCTTGAGCGAGGTTCCCGTGTCGGGGAGCCCACTGTCCGTGCCGGAATTTTCTGCTCCGCCACCGGTCCCGCCACCACCCGAGCCGCCGCCACCGGCGCCTTCCGAGATGGTGATGGTAACCGTCGTGGTGGCCACACCGGAGTCCGATCCGGTTGCCGTAACGGTGTACGAGAGCGAGCCTTGTGCGGCAGTGGGCGTTCCTGAAATGATGCCGGTCGATGGGTCGAGGCTCAGTCCGTCGGGCAAATTGTCCGAGGTGTAGGTCACCGTTCCGCGCAATCCCGAGGGCGTGAAGCTGAGTGGCTCGATGGCCGAACCGACCGTGCCGTTGATCGACGCGGCGGATGCCGACAACAGGAAGAAGGTCGAGCAGGACAGCCCAAGGTCGGTGACGGTGAAGTCGTCGATCACAGGGCTAGCGGGGGTGGCACCATTTTCAAAGGCATCTAGCGTGATGCTCGTGCTATCGGAGCAGAACTCTGTTTGAACCGGCTGAATTCCACTACCCGCAGCCATGACAAGGTTCATGCTGATGGTTGACCCGCCAGTCACGTCAACGCCAAGAGCCGTCGCCCCGTCGGCATTGTCCGTCCATGCCTTGACCGAAACTCGATAGGTCTCACCCACCGAGAGACCCGTGACCGTGCGTGTGATTCCCCCGCTGGGACCGCCCTCGTTCAACCACACGGCTTTGGTTCCGCTGGGAAAAGCGGGACCAGATCCAGCACCCGAATCGTGCACCGTCAACCACGCCTGACTGCGCGGGGTCCAGCCCGCACACGACAGCGTTCCAATGTAAAGCTGAACACTGATGGGTGTGGCGAGGGCCTTGGCCGTTGAGGTTCGGTCGATGTTTCCGTCGGCCATGCCGTAGGGCTCATTGTCGATACCGTCGATGGGATCGAAGGGTATTGTCTGGTCGGTCGTGCAGGACTCGAAGTCTTCACTAAAGACCGTGGTCTCTACCGCCTGCGCCGGTGCCACGCCCACGGTTGACAACACTAGAAGCCCCAGGACTCCACTGGCGGCGAGAATGCTGGCGCGCTCTCTCATGTTAATTTCCCTTTCAACCGCGACCGACGTATCCGTCGCCGGTGATATTAGCGGCGACGATTGCGTCGACGGCGTGCGTTGTCTTCCATGCGGGTGAGCATCGCGTCGAGCTCGGCCATGCGAGCCGAGACTTTGCTGTTCACGGCGAGGAAGCCGAGTGAGCGTCGTCCGCGGAAGATGAAGAGTCCGGCGAGGTAGAGAACGAGGGCCGAACCCAGGGTGATGCCCACGATCTTGAGCGAGGTTCCCGTGTCGGGCAGGCCGCTGTTTCCGCCACCGCCATTTCCGCCGCCGCCGGCTGCGGCCACGGTGATGGTGACATCCGAGGTGGCCGTGAACGTGCCGTCGGCTGCCGTAATTGTGTACGTCAGCGCCGACTGCTCAGCCGTGGGGGTGCCCGAGATGACACCCGTTGAGGTGTCCAGGGTCAAGCCTGCTGGGAGGTCGGGGCTCACCGAATAAGTGATGGGCGCGGTCAGGCCGGCGGGCGTAAACGCCGTGGTGGGAGTGATGGCGGTACCGGCGGTACCCGACAACGTCTGCGTTGCGGGGCTGAGCGCCGGGGGTGTGCTCGTCACATTGATTGTCGTGTTGACCGCTTTGAACATCTCACCACGGTTGGTGGAGGATGCCGAAATGCTGCTGTCTGACAGCGCGACTGAACCAGCATTCGTAAACGTGACGGGGACGGTGATCTCACAGGTGCCCTCTGTTTCGTGTCCAGTGCCACCGAGCGATCCGCCCGAAAGAATGACGCTGGATGATCCCGAAACGGTTGCATCGCGGCAGGTGTTTGCCGATGCGCTACCGACCGTCGAACCGGCAGGCAAGTCGAGAGTGTAGCCAATGCCGGTGTACGCCTGGAAGACGCCGGCACGCAGAATCTGCGTGTTCGAAATGGTGATCACGAGGTTGGTGGGCGATCCCGGCGCGACGAAGGAATCCGCGAATACTGCGCTGACCGTGGGTACAACGGGGTACATGGTGTAGACGATCTGCTTACCATTCCAACCGGAGGCACCGCCACAGCCCGTTCCCTGGTCGTAAACAAAGGTGCCATAGCCGGCAGTGACGGCACTGCTCATGGTTGATGTCCACTGCGGTAGGCCGTATGACACCGACGTCCAGGATCCGGGGTCGGTGGAGTTGACCTTGATGCACTGACGGTCTTGGGCGGGAACCGAAAAGTTGGATCCGCTGGTTGGAGCGACTGGTCCCGTTGGTCCCGCGGATGCAGACATGCCCACATTGACGTAGACATTTCCGTAGTCAATGGCATAGCTGGGATACGGGGACGAGTAGCCGAATGCGTAGTTGGAGTTGCAGTTCGTGTAGTTGACGGTGATGTTGTCGCCGTCAAACAGGTACCGCTTGTTGTAGGTATTGGTTGTGTGCGACGCATCGTGGCAGTCTTGGCTTTCGACCGTGGTGGCCGTTGGCACGACTGATGACGTGTCGGCAAAGGCCGCGAGGGGAGTGGCAGTTACTCCCACAATGAGCGCAACGGCGGTAGCGCATACCAGAGCAATTCGACGGTTCACGTGACGGTTCCCTTTTCCTAGAAAACAGCGAAGGTGGTCGCACCACAGCGCCTCGCACCTAGAAATCGAGTTTACACATACGCACTGACTTTATGTGTTCAGCGTGGGGTTGTCTGTTTTACAGCCAGGCCCAAGATGACGTATGTTGTTTTTCGTGCCGGCAACCGAGATCCCCATCCTTGCCGAGGTGCCCGAACTCGAAGCCGAGTTCGCCCGCTTCCGCTTTACCCGCATGGACCATGAAATGGCCCTCGCCCTCGGGGAAGACATCGTGCGTCGCGCCCGAGCGAAGGACTGGGCTGTCATTATCTCGGTCACGCTCGGTGACCACGAAGTCTTTCACTACGCACTTCCCGGCACCACAACTGTCAATGACAATTGGATCCGTCGCAAGCGCAACCTGGTTGAACGAACGGGAGAGCCCACATTCTTGGTGGGTCAGCGTCTTGCCGCGGCTGGCAAGACGCTCGACGCGCTCGATCTGAGCGAGGACGACTATGCGGCCCACGGCGGCGGTTACCCCCTCATCGTGGGCGACACCATGGTGGGGTCAGTGATTGTCAGCGGTGTTCCGCAACAGGATGACCACGCCCTCCTTGTCGAAGGTCTCTCAGCGCTCGCCGGTTAGATAAGCGCCCACCTGGTGCCGCGCCTGCATGATGAGTCCAATATCGGCGGCTGCTTGGGCGAGCGGGCGGAGCGGTGAATCCGTCAGCCCCTGTTCGACGTAAGAGGCGAGCGCGGTGGCCTGGTAGCAGAGCCCTTCGTGTGCCGCGATCCCCGAGGTGTCTTTCCACTTGGCGACCGGCGAAGTGTTGAACTCGGCCGGAAACAGCTGAAGTCCCGTGGGCGTGAAGAACGGACCATCAACGCGAAGCAGTCCCGCGGTTCCCGCGATGGATGCCGCCGTGGGGGTAAACGACGACAGCGTGACGTTGGCGATTGCCTCGGCCCCGCCGGCGTACGACAGGAGGCTCGTCGTGGTGTCGTCGACACCGGTGTCGGTGAGCGAGCCCACGGTTGTCACGCTCTGTGCATTGCCGAGAACGAGCGACGTAAAGGCAAAGTTGTAGATACCCAGGTCGAGGAGCGCGCCGCCGCTGACCGGGCTCACGAGGCGCGGGATCATGCGCAGGTCTTGTCCAAAATCTGTCAGCACCAACTCGATGTTGCCCAGCATGCCGTCGGCGAGAACTCGACGAATGATGTCTGACTGGGGAAGGTAGCGCGTCCACATTGCTTCCATGGCGAGCACGCCCGCGGCGGCGGCGGCCACCCGAATGGCCTCGGCGTCCTCGGCATTGAGCGCCATGGGCTTTTCAATGAGCACGTGCTTGCCGGCGGCGATGGCCAACTCGGCGTGCTCACGGTGAAACTCGTGCGTCGTGGCCACGTAAACCACATCAACCTCGGGGTGCTCAACGAGTTCCTGATACGAGGTGAGGGCGTGCTGAATCTGGCGGGGTCCGGCGAACGCCTCTGCTTTGCCCGGCGTCTGCGAAGCCACGGCCACAATCCGCTGGCCCGTGTGCTTGTGCACCGAGTCGGCAAAACTCTGCGCGATGCCACCGGGGCCGATGATGCCCCAACGCAGCGCGGGAACGCTGGCGGGATCGATGATGTGGGGAGCTGGGAGGGTGAGAGCAGACACGGAAGTCCTTTCGTGGGGTAGTGCTGGCCGGGGGGGGGGGGTTACTTAGCGTGGGCGGGGTAGAGCTGCGTGCTGGCGGGTTGAGCGACGAGTGGGGCGAAGGCAAGACCCGCGGCCCCGATCATGAGCAGGTTGGGCCCGAGTTCGCCTGTTCGGACGAGCAAGCGATCCTGGGGTGCGTTGAGCGTACTCCACCTAAATCGGCTGAGCAGGCGATCGGAGTCGTAGCCATAGATGACGGCGAGGTAACCCGAGAGCACGACAATCTCGGGATTGAAAATATTAACGAAGTTGCCGATGGCGACCGCAAGCGCATCGAGCTGTGTTTCGAGAAGTTTCTTTACCTTGCCGCTGAGAGACCCCGTGAGGCGGGCAGCCAACTCATCGTCGTCGGCCGCGGAGATGCCCAGTGCGTCGAGGAGTTCGTCGCGCTTGACGAGTGCTTCGAGTGTGCCCTGCAAGCCCGAGTAGTCATCGCCGGGAACGTCGGAGATGCGGACGTGACCGAGCTCACCCGCGTATCCCGCCGATCCGCGCACAAGAGAACCCGCGTGGATGATGCCTCCGCCGATGCCGCCAGCGCCACCAAACATGTAGATCATTTCGCTGAATCCCCGTCCAGCGCCGTAGTCGCGCTCGGCAATCGACCCCAAGCTGGCGTCGTTGTCGATGACCACGGGAAGGCCGGTGGCCTGGTTGAGCATGGTCGTAAATGGCACCTCCACCCAGTTCAGATGCGGGGCGAGACGAATGACGCCGTCCCCAACGCGAACCTGGCCGGGTACCGCAACACCCACACCGGCTATGCGCACGTGGGCCGGGAGATCTTTTCTCATGCGGTCGATCATCTCGCCGGCATCGCGCACAGCATCGATTGGATCGGGCGATGTTGAGGTGGCAATGCGCTCTTTGCGCAGGACGTTCCCCGAGAGAGTGATGAGTCCCACCGTGGTGGCATCTGTCTCGGGGTTGACGGCAAAAACCACCACATCGTCGGTGAGCGACACCATCAAGGACGGCCGCCCCACGCCGGTGCGGTCGGAGGCCTCGGATTCATGGATGAGTCCGAGCTCTTCGAGTTCGGTCACGAGGTCTGAAATGGTGGACCTGTTCAACTCCGTGCGTTGGGCCAACGACGAGCGGGACATGGTGCCGTGTTTGCGCAGCAGGCGAAGCACGGCCGAGAGGTTGTGCTGGCGAACGAGATCGCGATTACTTCCCAGCACTGAGGGCTGCGGCTTGGGTGCAGAAGTGGCAGGTGTCACTCTGATCGCCTTTCGCTCGAGCCCCCGAAAATATTTTAAGGGATATGATTCGGGGTCAGGTTTTTCTCAGCCCCACTTATTGCCAGTGCTCATTCTCGTATATTGTTTCCTCAGCCAACAAATCATTCCACCCCTCTCTGTTTAGGACAAGAATCGTGACTTCTCTCATCCCCTCACGCGACGACAAGTTTTCCTTCGGACTGTGGACCATCGGCTGGAACGCTCAGGACCCGTTCGGATCCGCAACGCGGTCGGCGATCGATGTCGTCGAGGCCGTTGAGAAGATCGCGGAATTGGGCGCCTACGGCCTGACGTTCCACGATGATGACCTCTTTGCCTTTGGCAGCACCGACGCCGAGCGCCAGAAGCAGATCGACCGCTTGAAGAAGGCGCTGGCCGACACGGGTGTGATTGTGCCCATGGTGACCACGAACCTCTTCAGTCACCCCGTCTTCAAGGACGGTGCCTTCACGAGCAACGACCGAGGTGTGCGCCGCTTTGCCCTGCGCAAAGCGCTTCGCAATCTCGACCTCGCCGTGGAGATGGGCGCCAAGACTTTCGTGATGTGGGGCGGTCGTGAGGGTGCCGAGTACGACGCGGCGAAGGACATCGGGGGTGCGCTCAAGCGTTACCGCGAGGGCCTCAACCTCATGTCGCAGTACGTCATCGACAAGGGCTATGACATCCGCTTCGCCATTGAGCCCAAGCCCAATGAGCCTCGCGGCGACATCCTGCTGCCCACCATCGGCCACGCCATGGCGTTCATTGCCACGCTCGAGCACCCCGAACTCGTGGGACTCAACCCGGAGACGGGTCACGAGCAGATGGCCGGACTCAACTTCACGGCCGGCATCGCTCAGGCCCTCGAGCACGGCAAGCTCTTCCACATTGACCTGAACGGCCAGAAGGGCATCAAGTACGACCAGGACCTGGTCTTCGGACACGGAGATCTTCTCAATGCCTTCTCTCTCGTTGACCTTCTTGAGTTCGGCGGACCAACCGGCGGGCGTGCCTATGACGGTCCCCGTCACTTCGATTACAAGCCCAGCCGCACTGAAGACTGGAACGGCGTGTGGGATTCGGCTGCGGCCAACATGCGCATGTATCTCCTGCTCAAGGAGCGCGCCGCGGCCTTCCGGGCGGACCCCGAAGTTCAGGCCGCACTCACTGCGTCGCGGGTGGCTGAAATTCAGCAGACCACGCTCGCACCCGGTGAGACTTACGCCGACCTGTTGGCTGATGCCTCCGCCTACGAGACCTTTGATGCGGACAGCTACTTCGACGGTCGCGGGTTCGGCTTTGTGAAACTGAACCAGTTGGCCATTGAACACCTCATGGGAGCACGCTAGGCGATGACCCTTGTCGCTGGGGTCGATTCGTCGACGCAGAGTTGCAAGGTCGTCATTCGTGATCTTGAGACGGGCGACCTCGTTCGACAGGGCACCGCGCGGCACCCCGAGGGAACCGAGGTAGACCCCCAGGCGTGGTGGCTCGCTCTCGGGGAGGCCATCGCGAACGCCGGTGGGCTGGATGATGTATCCGCCATCTCCATCGGCGGGCAGCAACACGGCATGGTGGTCCTCGATCAGGACGGACGGGTCATTCGCCCGGCTCTGCTCTGGAACGATACGCGCAGCGCGCCCGAGGCCACTGAGATCGCCGAGCACTTTGGTGCCGAGGAGATTGCCCGTGTGACAGGCTCGCTTCCCGTGGCATCGTTCACGTCGACAAAACTGCTGTGGCTTCGCAAGCACGAACCAGACAATGCCGCTCGGGTGGCCGCGGTCGCCCTGCCGCACGATTGGCTGAGTTGGCGGCTGGCCGGCTTCGGTCCCGCGGCAGAGTCGGAGCGCGGCCCAGACCTCAGCGCTCTTGCCACGGACGCGTCTGACGCCAGCGGAACGGGTTACTTCACTCCGGAAACAAAAGAGTACGTTCCCCGTATCCTCGAGTTCGTTCTCGGGCACGTTCCCGCATTGCCGCGTATCGTCGCACCCGGCGAGGTTGCCCACACGACAACGGCGGGACTCGTGATTGCGTGCGGTGCGGGCGACAACGCTGCGGCAGCCCTGGGGGTTGGTGCCGGTTCGGGCGACGTCGTTGTCTCACTGGGAACGAGCGGCACCGTCTTTGCAGTCTCCGAGACTTTCACCGCGGACTCCACGGGCATCATCGCGGGATTCGCCAGCGCATCGGGGTCTGCCCTTCCTCTGGTGTGCACGCTCAATGCGGCCCGAGTGTTGGATTCGTTCGCCCGCCTTTTTGAGATCACCCACGATGAGCTGGGCATTGTTGCGCTCGAGGCCGAACCGGGGGCGGAAGGCATTGTGCTCTTGCCGTACTTCGAGGGCGAACGAACACCTAACCTTCCCCACGCAAAAGCGCAGATTTCCGGCCTCACCCTCGGCAACCACACGCGCGCCAATCTTGCGCGCGCGGCGATTGAAGGGATGCTGTGTGGCCTAGGGGCGGGACTTGATGCCCTGCGCGCCGCGGGCGTTATCTGCACGCGCGTTTTCCTCGTCGGCGGCGCCGCGGGAAACCCGGCCGTCTCTCATATCGCCGCGGAGGTTTTTGGCCTTCCCATTGTCGTTCCCGCTCCCGGGGAATATGTAGCAAACGGCGCAGCGCAGCAGGCCGCAGCGCTAATTCTCGGGCAGTCCCCGGCGTGGCAGCTCGACGTGATCTCGACCACGAGCCGCCCCAAAGTAGAGGCCATCTCGATTGCCTACGCCCGCGCGTTATCCGGGTTTTCCGCAACATAGCGAGTCAATTTAGGGATTGAGCCAACAAATTCAGGCTTTTCTCTCTAATACGTTATGTTTCCGTAACCAAATTGACTTGCACGTATTTGTTGCATAGGGCAACATATACGCAGGGCTCGAAGACGATCCCTGTGCGGACTTGTCCGCGCAACAAGAGACACACAACTACGAAGGGAGAGAAATGAAGAAGACTTCATTGATCTCAATCGGTGCAGTCGTAGCGGCTTCGGCCCTGCTTCTCACCGGATGTTCGGCATCCGGCGGCGGAGCCTCGGCTCGCGCTTGCGTCATTCTGCCCGACACCGAGTCGTCGCCTCGTTGGGAAGCCAACGACCGTCCGGCACTCGAGTCGGCTCTTAAGGACGCGGGATACACCACCGACATCCAGAACGCCGGTGGCGACACCGCAAAGTACGCAACGATTGCCGACCAGCAGCTCAGCAAGGGCTGTGGCGTTATGGTTCTCGTTGACCTTCAGGGCGCCGGTGTAACCGTTGCCGAGAAGGCCAAGGGTCAGGGCATCCCCGTTGTTGCTTACGACCGTCCCATCAAGGGTGCTGACTACTACGTCTCGTTCGACAACGAGGGCGTTGGCGCCATCGAGGGTCAGTGCATCGTCGACGGCCTCAAGGCTGCCGGCAAGGACCCCGCAACTGCAGTTGTTGTCTACATGGGTGGTGACGCTACCGATGGAAACGCCAAGATGTTCCACGATGGTGCTGTCTCCGTCATGGAGCCTGCAGGCATCAAGCCGGCCGTTGAGCCTGCTGGTGTTTGGGACGGCGAAAAGTCGGCCACCAACTTCGAGCAGGCTTTGACCTCGCTCGGTGGCAAGGTTGACGCTGTTTGGGTTGCCAACGACACCAACGCCGCTGGCGTTATCACGATCCTCGACAAGAACGGCCTCACCGTTCCTGTTTCGGGTCAGGACGCTTCGCCTGCTGGTCTGGCAAACGTTCTCCTCGGCAAGCAGACGTGTTCTGTCTGGAAGCCTGCCTCGGTTGAGGCTGCAGCCGCGTCTGGCGTTATCATTTCGCTCCTCAAGGGTGAGAAGATCTCGACCGACATGACCACGGCAGATGGTGTTCCTTACATCGCTGTTACCCCCACGAAGATCACCGCTGACAACGTCGTTGACGTTGTTACCGCTGGCGACGTGACGGTCAAGGACCTTTGTGCAGGCGACGTAGCCGCTGCATGTGCAAAGTACGGCATCAAGTAATAACGAGTAACTGAGGGCCTCGCGCCGGCCAGTACCTGGTCGGCGCGAGGTCTTTCACCGGCTCCACCCCATATCAACAGACTTTTTACGAACAATTTCTCGCCGTCGCCCAACACCCTGGCGGCCAGGCATTATCAAGGGAGATAATCTTGGGAACCCCGCTCATCGAGCTGACAAATGTCACAAAAAACTTTGGCCCGGTCGACGTCCTGAAGGGCGTCAATTTCACCGTCGAAGAAGGCAAAGTTACCGCCCTCGTGGGTGACAACGGCGCCGGAAAGTCGACTCTGATCAAGGGCCTCTCGGGGGTGCAGCCCTTCGATGGTGGTACCGTGACGTTCCGTGGCGAAGAGGTGCACGTACGTTCGCCGCGTCAGGCATCGGCCATGGGCATCGAGGTTGTCTATCAGGACCTCGCACTCTGTGAAAACCTCGACATCGTGCAGAACATGTTCTTGGGCCGCGAAGAGAAGTTCGGCGGCACTCTTGATGAGGCCGCCATGGAGTTTGCCGCTCAGAAGGCGTTGCAATCGCTCTCCGTGCGCACGGTTAAGTCTGTGCGACAGAAAGTGTCGTCCCTTTCTGGTGGTCAGCGTCAGACCGTGGCCATTGCCCGTTCTGTTTTGCGCAACGCCAAGATGGTCATCCTCGATGAGCCCACTGCCGCTCTGGGTGTTGCCCAGACAGAGCAGGTGCTCAACTTGGTGCGCCGCTTGGCCGACAACGGCATTGCCGTGCTGATCATTAGCCACAACCTTGCTGACGTGTTTGAGGTTGCCGACAACGTCAACGTTCTTTACCTGGGCCAGATGGTGGCTCACCTCAAGGTCAAGAACACCAACCGCGACGAAGTGGTGGCCTACATCACGGGATCCAAGAGCATGACGGGAGTTGCTTAAAATGTCTGCCCCTACCCCCATTTCGACCGGCCACGAGGGCACGGTTCGCGACCAATTCCGGTCGTACATTCAACGGGTCCGCGGTGGCGACATGGGATCGCTCCCGGCCATCCTTGCTCTCATCGTTCTGGCCGCGCTGTTTGCGTCCCTGAGCCCCTACTTCCTGACGACGGGAAATATCGCCAACCTGTTTGTTCAGGCGTCAGAACTCACCGTTCTCGCGTGTGCACTCGTCTTCGTTCTGCTGCTCGCGGAGATCGACTTGTCCGCGGGTGTCACGGCCGGATCAGGTATGGCTGTGTTCCAAGTCCTCTTCGGCGTGCTCGGGTGGAACTGGCTCGTTGCATTGCTCCTGGCATTGGTCGCGGGAGCCCTCATTGGGTCGTTCATCGGTTTCTTCGTCTCCCGCATTGGCGTTCCGTCCTTCGTGGTCACGCTGGGTCTCTTCCTGGGCTTGCAGGGCTTCATGCTGTTGCTGCTCGGCGATGGTGGCATCTACCGCCTCGAACAGCCGGAGCTCAAGGCCATCATGAACAGCAATATGCCGGTCTGGGCTGGGTGGGCAATGCTCGCCGTCGCCGTCATCGGCAGCTTTGCCTTCGGGGTATCTGACCGCCGACGCCGCACCAAGGTGGGTCTGCCCACGCGTCCGTTCATCATGCTCATCTTCAAGGTGGCGGCAATCGCCATCCTGGGTGGGCTCGTTGTGCTGCTCCTGAGCGTCAACCGCGGTCAGGCAATGCTCGCCATCGAGGGCGTGCCCATCGTAATTCCCATCGTGCTCGTCATCCTGGTGGTGGGAACCTTCGTTCTCGACCGCACTGTATTTGGTCGTTACATTTACGCGGTTGGTGGAAACCCCGAGGCGGCTCGTCGCGCGGGTATCAAGGTGGCTCAGATTCGTCTGTACGCCTTCATCATTTGTTCCACGCTCGCGGTGGTATCGGGTCTCCTGCACGCCAGCCGCATTGGATCGATTGAGTCAACTGCCGGCCGCTCGATTGTGCTCGAGGGTGTGGCCGCAGCTGTGGTGGGTGGCGTGAGTCTCTTCGGCGGCCGTGGCCGCCTGGCTTATGCCGCTATTGGCGCCCTGGTGATTTCAATCATCGACAACGGACTCGGCCTCATCGGCCTGCCCGCTGGTGCTAACTTCCTCATCACCGGTGGCGTTCTGGTCGCCGCTGCCACGATTGACGCGCTCTCGCGTCGTCGTTCCGGCGTCTCCATCATTCGGACGTAGCAACGGTGCCACGACAGGCCGACTCGTCGTTTGTCACAGTAACCAACGCCCAGGGCGCGAGCATGACGCTCGCGCCCTTTGGCGCGCGTCTTGTGGATGTGCGCATGCCCGACCGCGACGGGCACCTCGACAGCTGCATCCTCGGCTTCGATGATCAGGCCGATTATGTGACCAACGCCGACAACTACATGGGCGCCACAATCGGGCGGGTGGCCGGAAGATCGGCAGGCGCCCGTTTCACGGGTGGCGGGCTCGATCTCACGCTTGAGCCCAACGACAAGGAGCACACTCTTCACAGCGGTCCACACGGCTCCCTGGACAGAGTGACGTGGAGCGCCGAACCGGTGATCGAGCCACGCGGAAGCGGAGTGCGTTTTTCGACCGTCAGCCCGGACGGCGCGGGTGGCTATCCGGGAAACCTTCGGGTATCGGCCACGTACCTCCTGAGCGACGACAACGAAATCACGTGTGAGATGCGCGCGTCCGCGGATCGCGACACTCCCGTGGCCATGACGCAACACGCGTATTGGAACCTGTCGTCCGGCGGTCGCGAATCCGTGCTCGACGACGAGTTGTGGGTGGCGAGCGACCAGATTTTTGGCATGACCGCGGACCTCGTCGCCACCGGTGAGATGTGGAACGTGGCAGACACGGGGTTCGATTTCCGAGTCGCGCGCGCCATGCGGGACCGTCTGCCCGAGGGAACGGGTGTGCCCTGGCCCGCGATCGACCACACCTACCTACTTCGTCAGTCAGGGCAGGGCGGCGTCGAGCCGGTAGCCTCGCTGTTCTCTCCCACGACGGGAAGAAGAATGGACATCTTCACTTCGGAGCCTGCATTGCAGGTGTACCTCGGTTGCCACCTGACCGGCATCCGCGGTCGCTCCGGCGCCACGTACGGTCCCGGAGATGGAATCTGCTTAGAAACAGTCCGATTCCCCGACTCACCCCTGCTACCGAAATTGCCCACCGTCGTCTTGGCGGCGGGCAACGAGTACGTGCACCACATCACCTATCGATTCACGGCACAATAGAAACCATCCACTCGAAACCACAGGGAAGAAAATGACAAACACCGTTCGCGCTATTGGCGCCACCGCTGAGGCGGCTCCCCTCGAGCCCATCGACATCGTGCGCCGCACGCCCGAAGCCAACGACGTTCGCATTTCCATCACACACTCCGGCATCTGCCACTCCGACATTCACACGGTGCGTGGTGAGTGGGGCGATCGTCCCTACCCCGTGGTTCCCGGCCACGAAATTGTGGGCACGGTGCTTGAGGTCGGTTCTGACGTCACCCGTTTTGCCGTCGGACAGACCGTGGGCGTGGGCGTCATCGTTGACAGCTGCGGAACCTGCCCCGAGTGCCTCGACCACCTGGAGTGCTACTGCACCGGAACGGGACCCCGCTTTACCTACGCCGACCCCGAGCCGCAGATGCCCGGTGCGTTCACCTACGGCGGATACGCTCAGGAGATTGTCACGGCCGAGCGCTTCGTCTACCGCATTCCCGAGGGCCTCGACCTCGCCGGTGTCGCTCCATTGCTCTGCGCGGGCATCACCGTCTTCTCTCCCCTCAAGCACTGGGGCGCCGGTCCGGGTAAGACGGTTGCCGTTGCCGGCATCGGTGGTCTCGGCCACCTCGCGGTGAAGTTTGCCCACGCGTTGGGGGCTCACACCGTGGCTATCACGTCGAGTGAAGAGAAGCGCGACCTGTGTCTCAAGCTCGGCGCCGACGAGGTGCTCGTCTCGTCCGACCCGGCCGCCATGGCTGCCGCGGATTCACGATTCGACATCATCATTTCTACGCTGCCCAGCGACCACGACATGAATCCGTACATTTCGCTGTTGGCACTCGATGGCACGTATGTGGTCGTGGGCGCGGTCAACGACCTTAACCGCCCGCTCACCCTTCCGGGGCTCATGATGCGCCGCCGTTCCATCGGCGGCTCGATGATCGGCGGCACAGTCGAGACGCAAGAGATGCTCGACTTCTGTGGCGAGCACGGCATCACCGCCGACGTCGAGGTTGTCGCGGCCGATTACGTGAACCAGGCCTATGACCGCGTTGTCGCTGGAGACGTGGCGTTCCGGTTCGTGATTGACGCCACGACCATCTAGGTCGAGGACCGGAATAGCGCTCACGCGACAGTTCGCTCAAACGAAAAACCCCCGAGGAATCGGGGGTTTTTTGGTGGCTCCGACGGGCGTCGATCCCGTGACCTCACGATTTTCAGTCGTGCGCTCTACCAACTGAGCTACAGAGCCTGACGCGGCACTCCAAGAGAGTGACATCGCCAGATGAAAAACCCTTCCGAAGAAGGGCTCCATCCGCGACCCTGACGGGACTTGAACCCGCGACCTCCGCCGTGACAGGGCGGCGCGCTAACCAACTGCGCTACAGGGCCTTGCGTATTACCTTTCGGCAACCGAATTGAGTCTACATCCGGACGTGACCCCAACGGGATTCGAACCCGTGCTGCCGCCGTGAAAGGGCGGTGTCCTAGGCCGCTAAACGATGGGGCCGGATGTTTCGTCGCTAACGATTACCGAGTCACAAGCATAGGGGAGACGCGCCCACGGGCGCGAATCGGCGGGGTGGGTGGACAGCCGCTGCAATTACCGACAAACTCAAGTCAGGCGTCGAACATGGTCGCGCCGTTACAGGGGAGAATTCTCATGGCTCGCAAGATTCGCACCGCCGACGAGCAGATCAAGCGCCTCAGGGTTTACAACATTGTGGCGGGTGCCGTGCACCTCGCGCAGGGCCTGGCCTTTCTCTTCATCCTGACGCGACTGAGCACACAGGTCATGTTCCCCGTCACGGTGGATTACATGACGGGACCTCCCGGCGTGGACCTGCCCACCGAGCACGTGACCCTCTTCGAGGTCAACCTCGGCCTTGGCGTCGTTGCCTTCCTGCTCCTCTCGGCCTTCTTCCACTTCCTCATCTCGTCGCCCGGCGTGTTCGCGCGCTACAGCAACGGTCTGAAGCAGAACCACAACTACTTCCGCTGGACAGAGTACGCACTGAGCTCATCCGTCATGATCTGGCTTATTGCCGAGCTCAACGGCATCAACAACATGGCCGCGTTGTTCTCCATCTTCGCCGT
>CANFVD010000014.1 GCA_947450345.1 Actinomycetota bacterium | reverse complement strand
GCGTCGATCTCGGCGATCAGCGCCTCAATCTTGGCGCGAATCTCGTCGCGAATGGGCCGGACCGCATCGGGGCCCTGGCCAGCAGGATCGTCGAGGGGCCAGTCCCGGTAGATGCGACCCGGGAAGAACGGGCACTCATCGCCGCATCCCATTGTGATGACATAGTCGGCCTGTTGAACGGCGGCGTCGGTAAGAACCTTGGGCGCGTTGTTGGCGATGTCGATGCCCTCTTCGGCCATCACCGAGATGGCGGACGGGTTGATCTGATCCTTCGGCTCGGTACCGGCAGAGAGCACCTGCACGCGGTCGCCGGCCAAGTGCTGGAGGTAGCCGGCGGCCATTTGCGAGCGTCCGGCGTTGTGGACGCATACGAACAGCACGGTTGCGGTATGACCTGCGTCGTTGCTCATGAACATAGTCTTGCAGAGAATTTAAACGCCGCCGCCACCGCCGCCACCGCCACCGCCACCGGAAAATCCGCCCCCGAAAGAACCGCCGAATGACGAACTCGTGCCGGAGCTGGCCCATGTTGTGGAGACGGATGATGAGAAGTCCGTGAGGAAAGCCGAGAACAGGAACAATTGCCCGGGGTTGTTGCCGAGGTACCAGGTGGGTTCCATCGAGCTTTCCTCGTAAAGGTGGCTGAGAACGGCCGACCATTCCTTGGCCAGCCCAAAGATGACGGCGTACGGAAGTACGCGCTCGGTGAGCGAGAGCATGGTTTTTGCGTTGCCCACGGCGACAGGTTTGCGCAGTGCACCCTGCGGGCTCTGCAGCACACGAAGACGGTCCGCCTCGGCCAAGCGAATGTAGTCGCGAAGACCACGCAGTTTGTCACGCTCCAGCGCACCCTGCTCAGTGAGCGGAGTGACCTTACGCAGGATGAGGATGCCGGGAACGACACACACCCAAAACAGTGCGATCGACAGCGGCGGAATCGCACCCCCGAGGCCCAAGACCATCAGTTGAAGGCTCGACCAGCCCATGACGATGGCTCCCACGATAATTGCGGCGGTGAGGAGGCGGCGCAGTGCGTTGCCCTTCTCCACGCGGAGTCCCGTTGACACGGCTTGGCGATCCACGTCGCGCTGGAGTTTCGACAGGCGACGGTAGCGTGCCGTATCCGGCGTGAGGGTACTCACCTGAGTTCCTGCCGCGACGCCCTCCCCGAAAAAAGCGGTCAGAAGATCGGCATCGGCGTCGCTTCCATCTTTCGAGGTTCGCTCGATGAGGAACCCGCGCTTGCTTCGACCCGACTCATCTGCCGGACTAATGATGACCAAACCTCGCACGGCGGCATCGATGAGTGCCGACGGAAAGGCGCGTCGCTTATTCCCCATGATGTTGGCGGCCAAAAGAGGCGTCATCTGGGGGTGGGCCGCGTACTCGGGAACGATAATTCCGCGGCCACGGTGGTTGCGCCAGTAGGTCAGGCGCAACACGAGTCCGGCAATCAAGGCGCCCAGAAAGAGCAGAACAGAGAAGCAGAAAATCCAGCCGGAGAAGTCGGTAAACATGTCGGTCGAGGGCATCACAAACGTGTCCGCCGCGAATCCGACCGCCAGCGTCAAATTCTCGTACGGCAGCAGGTTTGTCGCGTCAAACCTGAGGACCGTGTCTCCCGCGTCGTTCGTCGCCACAGAGTTTGTGGTGCACGTGGTCGCCGAGCCCTCGGCGCCTTGGTAACACGCGCTGTCACCGGTGAGTGAAGGCGCGAGGTTCTTGGGAATGACCACAGAAGCGGTCACAGATCCAAACGGTTGGGCCCAGCCGGTGCCGTTCACATCCCAGTAAAACTCCTGCGCCGCACCGCCGCCGCTCGGCTCAAAAATGACGTTGTGCTCCAGATATTCGAATACGTACGTTTGCGCGCCGTGAACATAATCCGGGGCGGCCACGGTGACCTCCAAGAACCCGTCGGCCTCGTTCGTCGTGAAGTCTCGGGCAACACCGTCACCGTCCGTCACCCTCACGAATTCGAGCCCAACAGGCCTGTCGTGGGAGCTCGTGGGGATGGCACGGATGATGCCGTGATTTTGATCAGCCTCGGGAAATTGAGCAACGAGGGTTTCCACAACGCGCATCTGCGATTCTCCCGACGGCGTGCGGCTGAGTTCGTACGTCGCCGTCATCGAGTCGAAGGTGAAATCGTTGACGTCGGCATGGGCCGGTGACGCTGCCGCGATTCCACACGCGACGAGGAGGGCAAGAACGACGGCCGATATCGGGGCAAGACGCTGTTTCATGTGCTCAGACTACTTCTGAGGACGCGCGTGTTCCGCCCACTCCTTGACCCAATCGGGGATGCCTTCCGGCCCCGGTACATCGCCAAAGAGCGCGACTAGTTCGGAGTGGTCGACCGATCCACCGGAGCGCTTGAGGAATCGCGACCGAACAATAGCGCGCGCGTGGACGTGGCCGCTTCGCACGAAGGTTTGCTCGAGAAACCCCCAGCGATCGTCAAATCCCAGGATGCGCGTGTGGACCTCGAACGTTTTCCACGGGTTGAGGGAACGGTAATAGGAGATTGTTTGTCCCGCAATCACGGGATACCAACCGGCCCCCGTGATGCGTGACCACGTTCCCGAGCGCATCATGAGATCCATGCGTCCCAAATCCATGATCGAGAGGTACTTGCCGTTGTTCATGTGCCACAGTGTGTCGAGATCACTGGGCCACACACGAAACGGAGTCACCGCGGTGTCTTGGGGCGCCAGTCGCGAGCGAAAGCGGCTCCGCACATAGAGCCACACGAGCCGAAGATACAAATTCACAGTGCCATTCTTCCTGAGCGGTTTGTTGCCGACGCAACGTCAGAAGGGAAGCGTCAGCACGCCGATCCAGGCAGCGGCGAACGCCAGAAGCAAGAGCGCAATGTTGAGAGGAAGACTCTTGGCATCTTTCATCTGCATGTGAACGCCGATGGCCACGGCCTGCACCAGCACAAGGCCGATGGCGGCAAGTGGGGCTAACACCACGGCCTTGCTGAGCAGGGGCGGGAGGATGAGGCCTGCGGCACCAAGGATCTCGATGAGTCCGACCAGCTTGACCACTGCCGGATTCGCGCCCCGCACCCAGTGCATGCCCGACTCGTCGAGCTGCGCGCGCGAACGAATAATCTTCGTTCCACCGACGAGCAGGTACACGACAGCGAGAATTCCGGCGATGATCCAATAGGCAATGAGCATCAGATCAGCCTAGCCGGAGTCACGTGCGAGCCGGAGTGCGCTCCTCCATGCCCCAATGCTGACCGTATCCGCCCTCGGATTCGGGTCGCGCCATGAGATCGAGATACGGCTTGGCGTCAAAGACTTCGGGCCCGCAGACACCGGCGCCTGCCCACGCCCCGGTGGCCAGGAGTTCGAGCGCCACGACGGGGTTGAGGGCCGTCTGCCACACCACGCACTGGCTCTCGTATTCGGCCATCGTCCAGGCGTTGTCGCTCACGTGATACAGGTAGACCTCGCGAGGGTTTCCGTCGATTCCTGTGCCCGTTACCCACATGCCGGCACACGTCTTTCCGCGCATGCGCGGTCCGATCGTTGCCGGATCGGGCAGGGCCGCCGCCACAACGTCACGGGGAGCCACTTCGACAGGCCCGTTTGCGCTGCGGACACGCAGCGGGGTCGTGGAGTCGAGGTGCAACTGGTGCAACGTCTTGAGCACGCCGATGAATTCGTTGCCGAGACCGTACTTGAACGTGACGCGCTGCGCGTCAAGCCAGCGGGGCATCATGAGCACTTCTTCGTGTTCCACGTTCACACACTCAACCGGGCCGATTCCCTCGGGAAAGTCGAACACCTCGGGTTCGCTGAAGGGAGGCGTGGTGAACCAGCCCTTGTCTTTCTCCCAGATGACCGGCGGATTGAGGCACTCCTCGATCGTGGTCCAGATGCTGAAGCTTGGAGCGAATATCTCGTTTCCGTCGTCGTCGACAACGACAAGGTTTGCCCCATCGCGTGTGCCGAGTTCGTGAACTCTGCTAAACAGGTGGTCGACGGCATAGCGCGCGAACACGTTCGACAGCCCCGGCTCAACGCCCATGCCCACGAGTGCCAAGCGTCCGGCGCCCTTCCACTGTGCGTCGGCAGCAAACTGCGCATCGCCGAGCTTGACGTGCGTCTGCGCGAAAGGCTCTGTGGGGTGAGGCTCGGAGAGCGTCATCGCCATGTCGAGGTAGTCGGCCGAGGCGGCGAGCGCACCGGCAAATACGGTCGGAACAAACTTGGGCTCAACCGCGTTCAAGACGCACGTCACACCGTGGCGACGAGCCACGTCGGCCACGCTCTCAGCGCTGGATGCATCAATGGCGTCGGCCACAAAACGTGCCGCCACCTCATCTCCGTGCTTGGCGCGGATCCACGCAATCGTTCGCTCTGCGCGCGCAGAGTCGTAGTCTGTGACAACGGTCAGCTCCCAAAACGAGCGACGAGCAAGGATTTTGGCTACGGCGTCACCAACGCCGCCGGCGCCCACAATAAGAATTCGCATATCTCGACGCTACTGCGAACGAACCTCGGTCGCGACAAGTTTCGCGACAAGTAGGCTAATTTCATGCGCCGCCTGTTCTCCCTCCTCGGACCGGCGCTTGTTGCGGGCGTGGCCTATCTCGACCCCGGCAACGTGGCGAGCAACATCTCGGCGGGAGCGAAGTTCGGGTTTCTGCTGCTCTGGGTGGTCGTGCTCGGAAACCTCATCGCGTGGCTCGTTCAATACCTCTCGGCCAAACTCGGCATCGTCACGGGCAAGAGTCTCCCCCAACTCATCGGCGAGCGCATCACCAACAAATGGGGTCGACGCGCGTTCTGGGTGCAGGCCGAACTCGTGGCCATGGCCACGGATCTCGCCGAAGTTCTCGGCGGGGCGATAGCGCTCTACCTGTTGTTTGGCATCCCACTGGTGTGGGGAGGACTCATCACCGGGGCCCTGTCGATTGCCCTGCTGTCGCTACACAGTCGTGCAGGGGGCAAAATCTTCGAGCGCGTCATCGTTGGCATGCTGGTCATCACCGCCGTCGGCTTCTTCATCGGGGTCGTTGTTTCCCCAACCCATCCCGGCGAAATGGTGGCGGGGCTCCTTCCCGGGTTTGATGGGGTGACCTCGGTTCTTTTGGCCGCATCCATTTTGGGCGCCACCGTCATGCCCCACGCCGTCTATGCCCACTCAGGATTGACCCGGGACCGATTTGGGCTGGTGGAGGCCGGATCCCGGCGACGCCAGATACTTCGGGCCACGCGCTGGGATGTCACTATTGCCTTGGTCGTCGCCGGTGCGGTGAACATCGCCATTCTTGTGGTGGGCGCCGGACTCCGCGGTAATCCGGGAATCGACGACATCTTCTCGGCCTACGCCGGCATCTCACTGGCCTTGGGCTCGACGGTTGCCGTGTTCTTCGGAATTGCGCTCTTGGCGTCGGGGCTCGCCTCGACGTCGGTCGGCGCTTATGCGGGTGGCGAGATCATGAGTGGCCTGCTCAATATTCGCGTTCCTCTACTCTGGCGCCGCGTCATTTCACTCATTCCGGCCATTGTGATCTTGGCCGTGGGCATCAACCCACTCCTTGTGCTGATTGTGAGCCAAGTCGTCCTCTCGTTTGGCATCCCGTTCGCCCTGATCCCGCTCATCGCGTTGACGCGCAACCGCGCACTGATGGGTGACGGTGCTAACTCTCGGGGCACAACGGCACTGGCAATCATTGCGGCAACACTCATCATCGCCCTCAACGTTGCCCTCATCGTGATGTCGTTGACAGGCCTCGCCTAAGAGCCGGTTTCCCCGTCGCACTTTTCCGGCACACGCACACGGGGCGCCACCCCCGAAGGGATGACGCCCCGTGTGAGGTGCGATGAACTACTTGAGGACGACCGTAGCGCCGGCAGCCTCGAGGGCTTCCTTGGCCTTGTCGGCAACATCCTTCTTGGCGCCCTCGATAAGGGTCGAGGGTGCTCCGTCTACGAGTGCCTTTGCCTCGCCGAGACCCAGGTTGGTCAGCGTGCGGACCTCCTTGATAACGGCAATCTTGTTAGCGCCAGCAGCCTCGAGAACGACGTCGAATGCGTCCTTCTCTTCAGCAGCCTCGGCGCCAGCTCCGCCACCGGCGGGGGCAGCAGCAGCTACGGCAACGGGTGCAGCAGCGGTGACCTCGAAGGTCTCCTCAAACGCCTTGACGAACTCAGAAAGCTCGATCAGCGAGAGGCCCTTGAACTGCTCAATAAGCTCTTCAGTGCTGAGCTTGGCCATGATTTTCTCCTTGTTGTTGGGGGTTTACGTGATGCGGGCTGAATTAGCCAGCGGTCTCTTGCTTCTGACGCAGCGCATCGACCGTGCGAACGGTCTTTGACAGCGGTGCGTTGAAGAGGGAAGCGGCACTGAACAGCGAAGCCTTGGCGGCACCGGCAAACTTTGCCAGCAACACCTCCCGGCTTTCGAGGTCAGCGAGCTTTCCTACCTCGGCTGCATCAATGGGCTTGCTATCGAAATAGCCGCCCTTGATGACGAGCAGAGGATTGGCCTTGGCAAAGTTGCGCAGAGCCTTGGCAACGGCGACAGTGTCACCGTGCACGAAAGCGATGGCCGACGGGCCTACGAAGTGCTCGTCGAGTCCGACGATTCCTGCCTTGCCGGCAGCAATCTTGATCAGCGTGTTCTTTGCCACAGCGTATGTCGCGTGCTCACTAATGGAACGGCGCAGCTCCTTGAGCTGAGCCACCGTGAGTCCGCGGTACTCGGTGAGCAGTACGCCAGCTGAGCTCTGGAATTTCTCCGTGAGGTCAGCTAACGAAGCTTCCTTGTTCGCCATGGCGCTCCTTGTGGTCTCTTCGCGCATTCCGGGATGGAATGCGGTCACACCAAACGAGTTTTCGCCCCAACAAAAAAGCTCCGGCGCAGGGACCGGAGCAAACGTGCACAGCACAGTTGATCTAAGTAACCTGCGCGGGCCTTCGCTGTTGCGAGACTTCGTGAGCCGTCACCATCGAAATGGCGAGACTCAGACCAGCGGTCTTTGGTATCCCTAGGCTACGCCAGCTATGAAGTGCTGGCAAATCCCCGCGGTCCGTCGAGGGGTCTTTTCTCCACCGGTAGGCTGGAACACGAGACAAAAGCGTCCCCGCCGTGTGACGCACCACCCCCTGAAGAAGAGTGAGACCCTTCGTGAATGCTGTCGTTACGCTAACCCCTGGGCCGGTGCTTGACCGCACGTACCTGCTGTCCGAAGACCTGTCGCCCGGCAAGGTTAATCGCGCGCTCGAGGTGCACGAGTACATGAGCGGTAAGGGCCTGAATGTGGCGCGAACGCTGCACCTGGCCAAGCACCCCGTTGCGGCAATCTTGCCCATCGGCATGCAAGACCAGTACCTGCTGTTCTCCACGCCCTTCCCCCAGATTCTGCGCATCATGCCCGTGCAGGGTCGCGTGCGCGTGAACACCACCGTGGTCGAGAGTGGCGGACGCACCACCAACATCAACCAGACACCGATCCCCATGTCGGATGAGGACTGGTCGAACGTTGTTGAGCTCACTCTCGAGCAGGTAAGCGACATGAACGCCGACTGGCTCGTCGTTTCGGGCATGCACCCCAAAATGACCGCGACGGGTAACCCCATCGATCTGAGCGAGCTGTACGTTCGGGCGCGCGAGATGGGCGCCCGTGTGGGACTCGACACTTCTGGTCCCGAATTGAAGCACTGGGCCCGAAGCGGTTTTGTGAACCTGATCAAGCCCAATGCAGATGAGCTGGCCTCGCTCGTGGGGCGCGAACTCCTGACCCTCGGCGATGCCATCGACGCCGGACACGAACTGATTTCCGGCGGGATCGAAATCGCCCTCATCAGCCTCGGTGGTGACGGTGCACTCGGCGTCACGGCCGACGAGGTCGTGTGGGCCCGCGCCACAGCTCCTGCGGTGATCAACACCACGGGTGCCGGCGATGCCTTCCTCGCAGGATTCCTCAGCCAGGTTATTTCGCGCGACGCAGACCACCACGCCGAGGGTGTGCTGCCGCAACTCGATCTGCGCGCGGGACTGTCGACCGCGTGCTCGTGGGGTGCGCTGGCCGTATCGCTTCCGACAACACTTATCTCAACCTTTGCCAGTGCGCCCACGGCCGAGATCCGCGAGGTCGACCGCGACTACCGGTTAACCGAGGGCGCGCACGTTCGCTACTAAGCCGCGGCTAGGGTGACCGTGAAGACGGTCTTTCCCTTGCGCGAGGAAACGCCAACCGTGCCGCCGTGGGCGGTCACGACAGCATGCACAATTGCCAGCCCCAAGCCCGTCGTTCCTGTGGCTCGCGCACGGGAAGCGTCACCGCGCGTGAACCTCTCGAAGAGCGTGGCGAGGTCCTTTGGTGGGATACCGGGGCCGTTGTCGGAGACGATGAGATCAACCTGGTCTCCCCGGGGCTCAATACCCACCGTCACGACCGTACCGGCCGGGGTGTGAACCCGCGCGTTAGCCAACAGGTTGACCACCACCTGATGGATGCGCGGTGCATCGCCGAGGATGAACACCTGCTCATCGGGCATACTCATGCGCCAGTCGTGGTCTGGACCGGCCGCGTGGGCATCGCCTACCGCGTCAATCACGATGCGGCTGAGGTCCACGCGCTCGTGCTTGAGTTCGCGTCCTTCGTCGAGACGCGCGAGCAACAGCAGGTCCTCAACGAGACCCGTCATGCGCTCTGCCTCGGATTCAATTCGACCCAGCGAATGACGCACCTCGTCGGGCATCTTCTGCCCACCCCGGCGCGTGAGTTCGGCATAGCCGCGAATTGAGGCCAGTGGCGTCCGGAGCTCGTGACTTGCGTCGGCAACGAACCGGCGGACCTTGTCTTCGCTCTCCCTCCGGGCGATGAGGGACCGGTCGACGTGACCCAGCATCGCGTTCATGGCCGCACCCACCTGTCCCACCTCTGTCCGTGGGTCGGTGTCTTCCACCGCAATGCGCTCCGTAATTGTGACGTTGCCAGAGGCCAGCGGCAGTTGAGAAACGCGCGTTGCCGTGTCGGCCACCCGTTCGAGTGAGCGCAGTTCCCAGCGAACCACGAACCGTCCCGCCGCGATGGCGGCACCCACGGCGACGATGGTGACAATGAGGATGATCACAATGAGTTGCGTCGTGGCCGCATTCACCTCTTCGAGGGGGAGGCCAATGATCAGCAGTTGGGTTCCGGACGTAGCCGAGACGGCACGGAAAGTGCCAGCACCATTCGTGTCGAGCGTAAATGGCCGACCGGAGTTTTTCTCCGCCTGCCGAACGTCTGCGAGGGAGAGCGTGCCGGCGGCCACAATCTGCGGATTACCTCGCCTGTCGAGAATGCCAGCGGTCAATGGGCCCGATCCGTTAGCCACCGCCACGAGCATTCCCGCCGATTGTCCAGGCGCCCGCAAGGCACCCTGTGTGTTATCACTATCATTGTCGCGATCCGGATTGCGCTGGCCGTTTTTGTTGGGGTCAACGGCGGCCTGAGAACGGTCGAGCGCATAGGCCAACTGTGCGTCGAGGCGATCCATGAGAAATGACCTCAGTGCGAAGACACTCACGAGGCCGATCAGAATACTGGCCAGCACGAGGAGGCTGGCCACCGTCACCGTCAGTCGACGACGGAGCGTCCACGGGGCCCGCCCCGAACGTGGCCCGGTGCGGGCTGAGCGGCTGAGGGTTTCGTCACCCGCTACTCCTTCCGTTGATGCCACGGTTATCCGCCCGGCTTGAGCATGTACCCCGCACCGCGCACGGTGTGAATCATGGCGACGCCCTTGGCGTCAATCTTCTTGCGGAGGTACGAAATGTAGATTTCTACAACGCTCGATCGCCCGCCAAAGTCGTAACTCCAGACACGGTCCAGAATCTGAGATTTGCTCAGCACGCGGCGCGGATTGCGCATCATGTAGCGCAGCAGTTCAAACTCGGTTGATGTGAGGTCTATGGCGCGCCCCGCACGAAAAACCTCGTGGCTCTCCTCGTTGAGTTCCAGGTCACCAACTGTCAGGATGGGCGATTCATTTGCGTCGACCACAAGAGACGATCGCCGAATGAGGCCGCGAACGCGCGCCACCACCTCTTCAAGGCTGAAGGGTTTGGTCACGTAGTCGTCACCGCCGGCCGTGAGTCCCGCAATGCGATCTTCGAGTGCATCCTTCGCCGTGAGGAAAAGAACGGGCGTGGAGTTTCCGTCGGCGCGGATGCGCTGCATCACCTGGAGTCCGTCGAAATCAGGAAGCATCATGTCGAGCACCGCGGCATCGGGTCGAAACTCGCGCGCGACTTTGACCGCGGTGAGACCGTCACCGGCCGTGCGAACATCCCAGCCCTCGAGCTTGAAGGCCATCTGCAGCAGTTCGGCGAGCGACGTCTCGTCGTCGACAACGAGCACGCGGACGGGTGAACCGTCCGGGCGCGTGATCCGGGGGGAGGCTTCGAGAGATTCGCTGGGCACATCTCAAGTATCCACGTGTATCTATGTGTTTGCTATGAAATCTCGATGAATGCCGACAGTCCGGCGACGTCGTCGCAAGTGTCGTCCGCTACCGACAGAATGAACGTATGACCGTTGCCCTCACGTATCGCGACCGCATGCTGAGCGACGGCACCGACAAGGGCGAGTGGATGCGAGTGCGCGCCACCGGCATCACAGCAACCGATGTTGCCCGGCTCTCGTCTCCCTCAGCTATTCCTCAGGCCGCTCGCGAAAAGCTGTTCGGATCCTCTTTCACGGGGAACGCCTTTACCCGCCACGGCCAAGAGCGTGAGCCTGTCATCGCCGAGTGGGTGCGTGAGAACTTTGGCATCACGTCCAACCAAGGGCTCTTTCACGCGGCTGACGATCGCCGCCACCTGGCCACCCCCGACGGAATTGGCGAGTTGCCCGAGGGTCTGGTGCTAGCCGAAATTAAGACGTCCGGAAAGCCGCTCGACGAGATACCCGCCAACTACATGCGCCAGATCTACTGGCAGCAGTACGTGCTCGGTGCCGAGCGCACGCTGTTCGTGTGGGAGCAACACAAAGACTTCGTTCCACTGCACAGCGAGCCGCGCATCCAGTGGATTGAGCGCGACGACGCGGCCATCGACGATGTGCTCAAGCGCGCCGCAGCCCTCATCGCCGAGATTGTGCGGTTGCGGCAGGCGTCGGCCTAAGCCGAGCCGGCCTCACGCACCGCCGGAGCGCAGACTAACCGCGAGGAGCGTCTGCCAGCGCGGCCAGAACCGCATCGTTTGCCTCGGCGTCGCCGATGGTGATGCGGATGCCTTGGCCCGCAAAGGGGCGGGCGATGATTCCGCGGGACGTCAGATGGGCCGAAACGGCCTCCGTGTTGTCGCCCAGTTGCAGCCACGTGAAGTTGGCCTGCGACGGCGTCACGTGCCAACCTTGGGCCGCGAGCTCGGCCTCGACACGCGTGCGCTCAGCAATCAGAACGTCGATCCGCGCCTGAAGCTCGTCTTCAGCCGCCAACGACGCCACACCGGCTGCCTGGGCGACGTCGGTCACCGCAAACGGCATCGCGACTTTGCGCAAGCCCTCCTGAATCTTCTCCCGCGCGATGGCGTATCCGAGGCGCAGCCCCGCAAGCCCGTAGGCCTTCGAGAAGGTGTGCAGCACGGCCACATTGGGGAACTCGCGAAAGAGGTCGATGCCGCGAGCAGCCGCGGGGTCGTTTTGGAAGTGCACGTACGCCTCGTCGACCACTACAAGCACGCGAGCGGGAACCTGCGCGATGAAGGCGCGGAGCTCGTCGTGGCCCACTGTTGGTCCCGTGGGGTTGTTAGGCGTACAGACAAAAATGACGCGCGTCTTGTCGGTGATGGCGGCCAGCATGGCGGGCAAATCGTGTCGAAGTTCCGAGGTGAGCGGCACTTGCACGGGGGTTGCCCCGGCGCCTCGAACCAGAATCGGGTAGGCCTCGAACGACCGCCAGGCATACATGACCTCGTCGCCAGCGCCAGCAAAAGCACGAATGAGCTGGGCGGCCACCTCCACGGATCCGCCACCAAAGGCAATCTCGTTTTCGGCCACGCCGTAGCGTTCGGCCAGCAAGCGCGTGAGTTCGGGTGCCGCCATGTTGGGGTACCGGTGCATGTTCGACACGGCATCGGCCATCGCGGCAATCACCGAGGGTAGCGGCGGGTACGGGTTCTCATTCGACGAGAGCTTGTGCACCGGGCCGTCCCAGCCGTCCACGCTCGACTTGCCCGGCTTGTACACGGGAATCGACTGGATGTGCGGTGGCTGTTCAATCACCCTTCGAGGATACGCGGTGAGGGGCCGAGTTCGTCAGTCGGCAAGGCGGCGCACGCGCAGGTAGTCGTCGTCAATGACATCGCCCACCCGATAAACCTTGTCCGCGACAATGGCGAATCCCGACTTCTCGTAAAACGCGTTGGCGCGCGCGTTGAGCTGGTTGACGGTGAGCCATACCGTCTCCATGCCGCGCTCGCCCATGGCACCGAGTGCCTGATCGAGCAGACCGTGCGAAATGCCCACCCCGTGGAACTCGGGATGAACGTACAGCTTGCTGAGTTCGGCCGCCCGGGCAAGATCACTCAGGTGTTCGCGCACGATGGAATCGGTCGTCTCCCGATAGTCGACCATGCCGTATCCGATGATGCTCCCGGCCATATCTGCCACCGTCAGGTGATAATCGTCCGACGTGGCGTACTCGGAGAATCGCTCGGGCGAGAGCACGCGTTCTAAGTGCCGGGCGATGTTCTCCGGCGAGTGGTAGCTCGGGCAGGCCAAGGGAAAGGTGAGGGCCGCCAGAGTGGCGAGCGCCTGCGCATCATCCGAGGTGGCCAGACGCAGCCGAATCTCCACGGTCACAGCCTAGGGTCACGCGTGCGGCCGCAACGAGAAAGGGCCCGCCGAGTGGCGGACCCTTTCTCGCTCTGGAGGAAAAGCACGGTGTGCGCTTATCGCCAGTGAGGTTCGTTAGAACGACTGCACGTCGAGAGGAATGCCGGGGCCGAACGTGGTCGACACCGCACCCTTCTGGACGTAACGGCCCTTGGACGATGATGGCTTGAGGCGGACAATCTCCTCGAGCGCGGTCGAGATGTTCTCGTTGAGCTGGTCTGCCGAGAAGCTGGCCTTGCCCACAATGAAGTGAACGTTGGAGTGCTTGTCGACCTTGAACTCAATCTTTCCGCCCTTGATGTCGGACACGGCCTTGGCCACATCCGGCGTCACGGTGCCCGTCTTGGGGTTGGGCATGAGGTTACGGGGACCGAGCACCTTACCGAGGCGACCCACCTTACCCATGAGCTCAGGGGTAGATACGGCTGCGTCAAACGCGGTGTAGCCGTTGGCGATCTTCTCAATGAGTTCGTCGCCACCCACCTCGTCGGCGCCGGCCTGCAGAGCAGCCTCAGCGGCGGGGCCGGTTGCAAACACAACCACGCGGGCCGTCTTACCCGTGCCGTGAGGCAGGATGACGGTTCCGCGGATCATCTGGTCGGCCTTGCGGGGGTCAACACCCAGCTTGAGGGCCACCTCGACGGTGGAGTCAAACTTGGCGGAACCCGTCTCGCGAGCGAGAGCAACGGCTTCGGCGGGCGTGTAGAACTTGCCCTCTTCGATTTTGGCTACAGCTGCGGCGTAGGCCTTTGACTTTGTTCCCATTGTCGTTCCTCCTAACCCTCTACCGTGATGCCCATGGAACGCGCGGTTCCGGCAATGATCTTCTTGGCGCCCTCAAGGTCGTTCGCGTTGAGGTCGGCCATCTTCTGCTCAGCAATGGCGCCCACCTGAGCGTCCGTGAGCTTGGCCACCTTGACGGTGTGCGGCGTTGAGGATCCCTTGCCGACGCCAGCTGCCTTCTTGATGAGCTGCGACGCGGGAGGGGTCTTAAGGATGAAGTCGAACGAGCGGTCTTCGTAGACGCTGATCTCGACGGGGATGATGTTTCCACGCTGTGCTTCGGTAGCAGCGTTGTAGGCCTTGCAGAAATCCATGATGTTCACGCCGTGCTGACCCAGTGCGGGACCAACGGGCGGAGCGGGATTTGCGCCACCGGCCTGGATCTGAAGCTTGATCAGACCCACTACCTTCTTTTTCGGTGCCATTTCTATTCTTTCTTTAGGGGTTCGAACTACCCGGGGTTCCGGGCGGCTCTCCCGCCAATCGACGTCAGTCGACCGCGGTGATCTGTGTGGTGTTGCCTACTGCTTCTCCACCTGTCCGAAGCTGAGCTCCACCGGAGTCTCACGCTCGAAGAGCGACACGAGCACGATGAGCTTGCCGCTCTCGGGCTTGATTTCGCTGATCGAACCGGGGAGGCCAGCGAACGAGCCTTCCTTGATGATGATGGTCTCGCCCACCTCGAAGTCGATCTCGGCAATGGGCGTACGGGCCACGGCGATGCCACCCTTGGCCGAAACGGCCTTCTGTGTGGGCAGGTCCTTGACCTCAACCAGGCTCTTGAGCATGTTGAAGGCTTCCTGGAAACGCAGGGGCGTGGGGTTGTGAGCGTTGCCCACGAAGCCCGTGACGCCGGGTGTGTGACGCACACACGACCAGCTGTCTTCGTTGAGGTCCATGCGCACGAGCACGTATCCGGGGATGCGCACGCGCGTGACCATCTTGCGCTGACCGTTCTTGATTTCCACCACATCTTCCATGGGGACCTCAATCTGGTGGATGAAGTCGGCGAGACCCATCGACACCTTGCGGTTTTCGATGTTCTGCTTCACCTTGCGCTCAAAGCCGGCGTACGAGTGAATGACGTACCACTTGCCCGACAGGCTGCGCAGCTCGGCTTCAAAGGCCGCGTAGGGGTCGTCCTGCGCGTCAACGTGTTCGGTCTCACCCGGGTGGTCGTGCTCGGCAACATCCTGTTCGTCTTCAATGGCCTCAACCATTGCCACGGCTTCGTCAACCGAGTCAATCTCGAGGGCGTCGTCAATGACCGCATCGGCATCGGCGTCGGCAATTTCAGATACCTGCTCGGCGTCGACGGCGCCGGTGTCAACGGCCTCGGCGAGGGCGTCGAGGGCGGCTTCGAGCTGCTGCTCGTCTTCGCGGGCTGATTCAGTCACGTGTGCGGCTTCTTCCAATGTTGGGTGAGTGGTCGAGAAAAAGGGATGTTACTTGGCGGGGCCGTTTCCAAAGACGTACACGACGCCCCAGCCGAACAGCCAGTCGAGCAGGCTCACGATGGCCATGACGATGAGCACGAAGACCAGCACGACACCAATGAAGCTCCAGAGCTCTTTGCGCGTAGGGGTGACGACCTTCTTGAGTTCGGCCAGTATCTGGCGAATGAAAAGGGCAATCCGGCTGAAGGGGTTGCGACGGGCAGCGCGATCTGCTTTAGCGCGCGCGACAACATCCTCACCGGGTTCGTCGGCGTAACTGCGTGCCATATCTCTTACCTTTCGCTTTCAGCAGGGCGGACAGGACTCGAACCTGCAACCTGCGGTTTTGGAGACCGCTGCTCTACCAATTGAGCCACCGCCCTTGGTGCATCCCTTGCGGATACTCGGCAGTGGCACAAGCCCAACTCACGATTCTCGAAGACCCCTTCTCAAGGGCACGCACCCAAACTTGTTACTTGCGTTTTGGGCGCACGAAATCATGGCTTATGTCAACCACCTCCGTAAGTGTAGGCGACAAAGGACTCAGGTAGCAAAGCCGGAGGCCTCGTCTAGGCTGGAGGGGTGACCAGCGCAAACCGCATCTCGCGTCGAATCTCCGCGATCGCCGAATCCGCCACCCTCAAGGTGGACGCCAAAGCCAAGGCGTTGCAGGCCGCCGGCCGCCCCGTCATTAGTTTTGCGGCTGGAGAACCCGACTTCCCCACACCGGAGCACATCGTTGAGGCTGCCGTTATCGCCGTGCGTGACCCCAAGAACCATCGCTACACCCCGGCGGCGGGCCTTCCCGAACTCCGCGAGGCTATTGCCGAGAAAACGAAGCGGGATAGCGGACTTGCCATCGATGCCTCTCAGGTGGTGGTGACCAACGGCGGCAAGCAGGCCGTGTACCAGGCGTTCGCCACGCTCCTCGATCCGGGCGATGAGGTCATCGTGCCCACGCCCTACTGGACCACGTATCCCGAAGCTATCAAGCTGGCCGGTGGCGTTCAGGTCGACGTGTTTGCGGGTGCCGATCAGGAGTACCTGGTCACGGTCGACCAACTTGAGGCCGCCCGCACCCCGCGTTCGAAGGTTCTTCTTTTTGTGTCACCCTCAAACCCCACGGGTGCCGTGTATGCCCCCGAGCAGGTTCGGGCCATTGGCGAATGGGCTGATGCTCACGGACTGTGGGTCATCACCGATGAGATCTACCAGAACCTCACCTATGACGGCGTGCGCGCGGTCTCCATTGTGGAAGCCGTCCCCTCGCTGGCCGACCGCACGATCCTTGTCAATGGCGTTGCCAAGACCTACGCCATGACCGGATGGCGCTTGGGATGGATGGCCGGACCGGCGGATGCCATGAAGGCGGCCGCCAACCTTCAGTCGCACCTCAGTAGCAACGTGTCGAACATCTCTCAGCGGGCAGCCCTCGCCGCCCTCACCGGCCCTCAGGGCTGCGTGGCCGAGATGCTCGCCGCATTCGATCGACGTCGTCAGGTCATCGTGAGCGAGCTCAACAAGATTCCCGGCGTTGTTACCCCCAACCCGAAGGGCGCGTTTTACGTCTACCCCGACGTCTCCGGCCTGCTCGGTAAGTCATGGGGCGGTGTGACACCCACCACGTCACTCGAACTCGCCGACCTGATTCTTGACCAGGCAGAGGTCGCGGCGGTTCCCGGTGAGGCGTTCGGCCCCAGCGGATACCTGCGCTTCAGCTACGCACTCGGTGACGGCCCGCTGCTCGAAGGCGTGCAGCGACTTCAGAAGCTTTTCGGCTAAAGACTGAATCCCACGAGGGTGGGCTCGGGCAAGAGAAGCACCCCGAACGACGACTGCACCATGGCCTGAACGTACTTCGCCAACTGAAACACGTCGTCTGCCGTGGCCGAACCACGATTGGTCAGGGCGAGAGCGTGCTTGCTCGAGATGGCGGCTCCCGAACCCGGCAGGGAAAATCCTTTGCGCACACCCGACTGTTCGATGAGCCACGCAGCACTGAGCTTGACGGCGCGGGGCGACGTTGCCAGGGGAGGCACGTCTTCGCCCGGCGCAAGGTAGCGCGGGGGCTCTTCGTCGCCCACCGGAAAGCGCGGCGCCTCTGCCGGCAAGGTGCGTGAAAAACGTTCGCTCACGATGGGGTTCACAAAGAACGACCCCACGCTGAACGTGTCCGGGTCGTTGGCGTCGAGCACCATTCCCTTGCTCCGTCGAAGCTCGAGCACACGATCGCGCACGGCGCCCAAAGGTTCTGAGGCGCCCATCGCGACGCCGAGTGCGCTGGCCAGCTGTTCGAACATGAGTGGCCGTGACAGGGCCTCGGGGCCGGTACCCACGCGGTGAAGGGCGAACGTGATGTCGAGGACAATCCCGCGGCGGCCGTTCTTCAGAATCGAGTGACGAAAAGCAAAGTCCATATCGGAGTTCGTGAGCGTGACCACCTCGTCGCGGGCTTCGTCCCAGAAGGTGAGGCTGTGCACGACGTCGGACAATTCCTGGCCGTAAGCGCCAATGTTCTGCACGGGTGCGGCGCCGACGGTACCCGGGATGCCCGACATGGCCTCCACTCCACCGAGACCGTTGCGCACCGCCCATGAGACGAAGTCATCCCAGGAATGGCCGGCCTCGACGTGCACCAGAGTGTGGTCGGCGCCCTCGCTCTCAATATGGATGCCCTCCGACAGAATGCGAATCACGGTGCCAGCGAAGTCCACGTCGGCGACCAGCAGGTTGGATCCGCCGCCCAGAGCAAGCCACTCGTCGCCTTCACGGCGTGCAGTAGAACCCGCGGCCACAATCTCGTCGGCACTGTGGGCGTCAACCCACCGGCGAGCACCACCGCCCACGCGGAGGGTTGTGAGCTCGGCAAACGTTGTCACGATCTGCCTCAGGCTGTAGGTGCCAGCGACACGAGAACTTGAGCTTTGCCCAGCACCGTGTCGCCGTTGAACGTGACCGTGAGGTCAATGCGCGCCATCTGATCTTCGGGAATGACAGCCCCGACCTTGGCCAACACCGTGATTTCGGCGCCCTCGGACGGATCGACCAGAACGGGCCGCGTAAATTTCACTTGATATCCACGCACGCGACCGGGGTCACCAATCCACTCGACCACCGGTTGCACCGCAACGCCCATGGTGAGCATGCCGTGTGCGAGAACGCCGGGAAGCCCAACGGACACGGCCACGTCGTCGCGGTAGTGAATGGGGTTGAAGTCACCCGAGGCTCCGGCATAGCGCACGAGCGAATCACGCGTAAAGCGATAAGAGGCGGTCGCCACCTCATCGCCGACAGTCAACTGTTCCACGGCGATCATGCGTCATCCGCCCTCACTACGAGCGTGGACGTGGCGGTCACGACGTGCGCACCCGTTGCGTCCGTGATCTGGCTGACCGCCGTCACCATGCTGTTGCCAGCCAGCGACTTCACCGATTCGACCGTGAGCACGGCCGTCAGTTCGTCGCCGGCCACGATGGGGCGGGTAAAGGTAAAGTCCTGGCTGCCGTGAACGACCCGCGAGAAATCGATGTTTGCCCCGGGCATCGCCAGCAATTGGGCGAGAGTTTTCTCTTGCACGACAACAGCAAACGTGGGCGGGGCCACAATGTCGGTGTAGCCCGCAGCTCGAGCAGCCCCAACATCCGTGTGGATGGGACTGGTGGCCATGACGGCACGGGCAAACTCGCGCACCTTCTCGCGGCCCACCGCGTAGGGCTCTGTCGGCTCACACGAACGGCCAACAATGTCGGGGTTTACTGCCACCCCGCCAGTCTACTTACGCCACCGGCACGAGAGGCCAGACCCGCGTAAGGGTTGACGTGTTGCCCGTGGGCAGAACCACCGTCAGGGAAACCCCCGAAGTTGTGCTGTGGAACGTGACTTCGGTCGCCAGATTCTCGATCAGAATCGTGCCGAGTCCCGGGGTGGCGTCGGAATCGCGTGGACGGCCATCATTCGTCAGAGTGAATAGAACTTCATGACTGCTCCGCATATCCAGCTCGAGAGCCATAGTGTGGGCGCGTCCGTGTTTGATGGCATTTGTGGCAAACTCACCGGCGATGTCGCGGATGGCGCGCATCACCACGCGGTCACGTTCAATGACCGCACGCGTTGCTCCCGAATAGTTGGCGTGGATGTCGAGGACGCCCAGCCAGCGGTCGGAGAGTTCGGAACAGAGTTGGTGCAACGTGTCGGGTCCCGAGGGGGACTTCATCAGATCAACGCTGTCACTCAGGATCGTGCGGATTTCGTCGATTGCTGCCTGAGCATCGCCACCGGATTCAATGACCTGTTTGAGGCGAAAGGCGGAGGCCAAGAGAGTGCCCTGAATATCCCGGTGCAGGGTGGACGACAACTCCTGTTGCTCCTGCCAGATGAGCGCATTGGCGCGAGCGAGCTCCCAGCGAAGAGCGTCGTTGAACTGAACCGTGTTGCGCAGCACGTCGGCGCGAGCGGCCTGGATTCCAACGGGAATAACGAGCATCCAACAGAGGAGAGGCGCGAGAACAGCGACGTACAGCATGCTCGTCCACGAGAATCCGCCCGACCACACGTTCAGCAGCGTGAACGCAACACCCATGGTCACGCCCAGCGCGGCGAACGTCAGAGTCATCAGCGCAACCCGTGTTGCCACGCGAAGTTTGCGATACCGACGCCGCGCATCGATTCGACCCAGACCCAAGAAGACAAATATGGCAGCGACCAAGACGGCACTAGCTAACAGTCCCGTCCACACACCGAGTCCAAAGATGAGTGGTGGCGTTGCCAACAAGAGGCTGAGGACACTGGTGAAGCCCGGGCGATAGGGATCAACCGTTGTGGCCAACGCCACGACGTCGGATACGCGAACTCTCGAACGGAGAGGCGGCGAAGTCTCCTCGGGAAACACTCGCGGGTTGTTGTGCAGGTCATGACTGATTGGCCTGACAACTCCTTCCGACACACTCAACAGCGTGTCCACCACCTCCTGGGCGCTGGCCGCGGTCTTCTTCGGTCGCAAGATTGCACGCATCGCTTCGTCAACGGTCTCGCGCACTCCACGCAGGAGCTCGGCACGAACGGCCGACAGCTCTTGGGAACTGCGCATCAAGAGGCTGCGCAGCCGCTGCTCGGTTGTGCGCATGAGGAACAGGTCGCGACGATAAATTTTGGCATCGTTCACCAGGATGGACGCCAGTGAAAAGAGGGCGAGGCCCGTGAAAAACCCGGCCGCGAAGCGGAACCAGAGCTCTCCCGTGACCGGCACTCCGGCGAACGCGGCCAAACGTTCAACGAGAACGGCCCGAGCCGCTTCCACCAGACCAAAGGTCAGCAGAACCAGAACTGATCGAACGCCTCCCACGGGAACCCATCTCAGGGCCAAACCGAGAAGCAGGAACAATGCGAAAGACGCAAAGAACGCTCGGCCACCGATGAAGACCCACGCGAGCCAATCGTCAGAAAGACGATCGACATCCGACAGAGCCGTTCCGATACTGAGGGGCACGAGCACGAGAAGACCCACGATGTATGAGAAAGCGTGGGGACCGGTATATCTCACGAGTGCGGCCCAGAAGCGGCTCTGCCGGGAAGTCTCCATCCCCCTACGATATTGCGATGTGGCCTCTCACGCTCATCGGGGTGAACCCGGGTGGAATGGCAAAAGCCCCGGACGTGTCCGGGGCTTTTGCGTAATCGGTTTACCGATAAAAAGTGATTCCTACTGGCAGCTGTCGCACTGCAGCAGATCCATCGGGTCTACTGGTACCGCGTAGCCGCCGACTGTGTCGTTGCTGTCGAATTCCATGATGCCTCCTGCTAAATCTGGTGTCGAGATCCGGATTATTCCGGTTTCTCTTCCGCTTCCTTGCGGTGGAGTTCCACTATATACCGGGAATGACACCTGTGTCATTCCACAACATCTAGTGTTTCTCATTCTTTTGGGAGGAAACCCACATCACCCGGTCAGATTTCCGCAGAAACAAGCGAAAAATTGGCCTCAAAAAATTTATTGAGAAATTACCCGTTCGGCGTGTCGCAGTGTGACGAATAGCCCTAGCGTGTCGGTGGCAGGTGGGGCAGACTGAGGACGACGTGCAAGGAGCCCCATGAACGAAGTTCGCCCCAAGGGCGGTCGGATGCCGGCCGAATGGGATACCCACGACAGAACCTGGATGGCCTGGCCGGCCAACGGCTATACGCTCGGCGAAACGGCCCGCGAGGCGCGCGAGGCCAGAACAGCGTGGGCCGCTGTCGCCAACGCCATCGTTCCGTTTGAACCGGTCACCATGGTGGTTCCCAAAGCCGACGTCGAAATTGCGCTCGAGTTTCTTGACGAACGGGTCAACATTCTCACCGCCAAACTCGATGATGCGTGGATGCGCGACATCGGGCCCACCTTTGTGCGCACCGCCGGCAAGACCGTGAGTGCGGTCAACTGGGTATTCAACGGGTGGGGATCCCAAGACTGGGCATCATGGAGTAGCGACAACCTCATTGCCTCAAAGGTTGCCGCGGCCACCGGCGTCGACGTGATCGCCTCACCCCTGGTCAACGAGGGCGGTGGAATCCACGTGAACGGTGCGGGGACCATCCTGCTCACCGAAACCGTGCAACTCGATCCGGGGCGCAACCCCGACTGGACCAAGAAAGACGTTGAGAACGAACTCCGGCGCACACTTGGCGTGCAGCGTTTCGTGTGGTTACCGCGCGGACTCACTCGTGACTACGACGAGTTCGGCACCCGTGGGCACGTCGATATCGTCGCCTGCTTTTCCGACGAAAACACCGTGCTCTTTCATGCGCAGGGCAATGCGGAACACCCCGACTTCTGGATCAGCAACGAAGTCCGGCGCATACTGCGCGAATTGGCTAAGACGTGGCAGAAACGAGACGCATCCGGCGAACCCGTGGGTCCTCCGTTGCGCGTCATCGGCATTCCCGCTCCCGAGGTTCTTCGGGACGACGACGGCTGGGTCGACTACAGCTACATCAACCACTACGTCTGCAACGGTGCCGTCATCATGTGTTCGTTCGATGACGCGAACGACGAAACGGCCGCGCGAATCCTCCGTCGGGCTTACCCGGGTCGGCAGATCGTTCCCGTCGATGCGCGCGCCATCTTCGCTCGTGGCGGCGGCATCCACTGCATCACTCAGCAGCAACCCTCTGCTTAGAGCCTGGTGACGACGTTCTCAACTATGCCGTCTTTCGACGTGATTTCGAAGACGTCGACGCTGACCTTCTCGCCCTTAAAGCTCTCTACCCAACCCTCGGTTGGTCGTGCGCGAAAACCGAGCGCGTCGAGTAAGGCGACCGAGGGGGCGTTGCGGCGGTCACAACTGGCACGAACGGCTTGCGCGTCCGCTTCGGTGAAGAGAAATTCGAGCAGCCGTTGCGTCGCCTCACGCGCTATGCCCTTTCCTTGATGTGGCTGTGCGAGAGTAAAGCCAATCTCAAATGACCGCTCCGTGACCGCGATGGCATGGACGGCCAAGTCTCCGAGGAGCTCGCCGGTAGTTCGGTCGTGGATGGCAAGTTGAAGCCACTCACCGGGGGACGGCAAGAGGACTCCTTCCTGAGCAGTGATGAGTTTCTCGCCTTGTTGGGTCGAGAAGGTCGGTTCCCAGCTCTGGTAGCGAGCTATCTCGGGATCCTGTCGATAGGTGACAAAACTCGCCAAATCACGCATCGTCATCGGCTCAATGGTGAGACGCTCGGTCAACAGGGGGTAGGGCATGCCAGAAGTGTCTGGTGTGAGTCGATCGAGCCTCACGACCCTCTCTCCGTCAATTGACAGCGATTTTTAGGATGTGGGCGGGCGTCGGCGCCGCAAGCGAGCTCGGCGCTGAGCAGCATCCATGCGAGCGAATGCGGCGTTCAACTCCTGCAGCTTGCTCGACAAGACCGAGTCGACACCCAACAAGTGCAGACGGCGTTTGCCCGAGAAGGAGAAGAAGGCAAACAGAATGAGTCCGATGCCTGCGGCGAGGATGCCGGAAAGAATTCCTATCGACGTTCCCGTAAGGGGGAGGCCCTGACCGCCGTTGTTGCTTGCTGCCGCCACCGAAATGGTGACGGTAGAGGTGGCAGTTTTTGTCAAGTATGTGGCCGTGATCGTGTACGTCAGCGATGCCATCTCGTGTTGAGGTGTTCCCGAAATCACGCCCGTGTTGGGGTCGAGGCTAAGTCCGTCGGGGAGATCGCCGGTGATTGAGTAGGTTGGCGCCCCTGCGAAGCCTGTCGGGGTGAAAGGAGCCGTTGGCGTGATTGCCGTTCCCTGAACACCAGAAATGGTTTGCGTTCCCGGAGAAATGGTCGACACCGTTGCCACCGAAATGGTGACGGAAGCGGTTGCCGTTTGGTCCAAGTATGTGGCCGTGATTGTGTAGGTCTGGGATGCGGACTCGCTGATAGGAGTGCCCGAAATCACTCCCGTGGTCGAGTCGAAGTCGAGCCCGTCGGGGAGAGTTCCCGAAATTGAGTAGGTTGGCGTGCCATCAAACTCTGCCGGGGTGAACGCGGTCGTTGGCGTGATTGCCGTTCCCGGAACACCTGAGACGGTTTGCGTACCGGGCGAAATGGTCAGGGGCACCCACTGGGCGAACACAGGGGTGTCTTGGGCGGTGAGTGGGCCGAGCGGAGAAGTCACCTCCGTGCCCCCCGAAGAAGCTGTAAACCAGCCCGTGAATCGATATCCACTTCGAGTGGGGGCACTCGCGAGTGTGACCGTGTCGCCCGGAAGGTAGGGGGTATCCGCGACGGCCGAGCCACCCTGTGTGTCGTAGGTCACCGCGTAACTGCGCACCGTAATTCCGAGGCCATTGACACCGGCCACGGTCCGCGGGTTTGCGACGGTAAAGGTCGAAATGGGAGTCGCAAAATGAAGAATGAGCACGCCGTTGTATACGGAACCCGAAACCATGCCGCTGGCAATGAGTCCGGACGAAGTGAGGGTGCCCGTCCCGACACAGTCGTTACTGCACGCGTAGGGCAGCGCCGAGGTGACCAGGGACGAATCAGTGAGATCGAGACCGGAAGGCGCGACGTTCGTTGACAAAGTGAAGGGGTCGTTAATGTTGACCCAGCCGTAATAAACCTTCAGGTCGCTCATGGGTCGCGAAAAAGTAAACGTGAGATTCGCAGGTGTCGAGTTGCTCACCGTGGCGTACTTCAAATCAGGGGCAAAGTAGGGGCTACCTGCCCAGATGCCGGACACGGCAGCCTGGGTGAGCGAGACACTCACCGTGGATCCATCCGGAAGCGTCGTTGATCCTCCGTTGGGTGCCGTGACGCTCGTCCACGTTTCCGCTGCCGATGCTCGATCGGCGGGAGCAATGAAAACGGCCACAATCGCGAGAGCGCACACAGCGACCGCTATGCGGGCCAGCCACTGGCGCTTTGTCACATCGTTACCCAAAAGTGCTCGCGTCACTTGATTGATCCTTTACTCGTGAAACCTTTAGACCAAAATACTAGTGGAGGTCGGGCGCCGATGAGGTATCGGGAGCGGGTCCCCGGCGCACGTCGCGGGAATCGTCCCCGTTTTGGCTGGAGCGGTTCCCCGGCGCAGAGCTGGTGCCGCGGGAATCGTCACAATCCCCCAACAAGCTGGAGCGGTTCCCCGGCGCAAAGCTGCGCTTTGCCCTTAGCCGTGGGCCCAACAAACCCTGCGGGTTCGAATCCCCCAGCACACAGCCAGAAAAATGAGAACGACCCCCTTAACGGGGGTCGTTCTCATTTTGTAGCTGGAGCGGGATTCGAACCCGCGACCTCACGATTATGAGTCGTGCGCTCTCACCAACTGAGCTACCCAGCCACGAACCGAGAAAGTCTCGATGCGAGCCCCGAGCGAGGTTTGAACTCGCGACCCCTTCCTTACCATGGAAGTGCTCTACCACTGAGCTATCGGGGCGCTACCGTCCGGCAAACAGCCGTCTGGCACCGTAAGAGACTATCAGGAACTGCCGGCCCCTATCGAACCCGGAAAGCTAGACGTTGTGGGCGATCATCCACGCGTACGGGTCGACGGGAGTTCCGTCAATCAAGATCAAGAAGCACGTGTGCGGCGCGGTTGAAGTGCCCGTGTTTCCCACCTGACCGAGGGGGTCACCAAGTTTGACCTTCTGGCCCACCTGCACGACAATCGAACCCTCAAGCATGTGGTTGTAGTTGCTCTGGAACACCTCGCCGTTGATGACGTGGTCAACCGTGACGTGCACACCGTAACCGTTGTCGTCTGCAGGGTGTACGTCGCTCACGACACCATCCGCAATCGAAAGAATGGCCATACCCTCTGGCGCCATGATGTCGATGCCGGACTCAAAACTGCTGCATGCACCACAGCCGGTCGTATCACGCGGACCGAACATGTCACCAAACGGCCAGGTCTCATGGAACGGCCACTGAATGATCGAGTTGGGGTTGTTGATGTAGTTCGTGCCACCCGCCTGACGACCGGACGTCTTGACCGACGAAATGCCGTCACGCGAGGCCGCGGTCTGAATCGAAGAGCCCGTCACAGCCTGAACAACGGCTTCGCCAACCGTGCCCGTGGACTGCAGTTCGGCGTTGGCCGGGAGTGCGGCAACAAGAGCCAGCGCTCCAACAAAAGAAAAGGCGAGAAACGGCGCCCAGCGACGCGTGGGAATTGAGGGACGGCCCGCTCGTCGGCTACGCGCGCTAATTCGGTCGCGTTGCAGGGGCCGACTGGATTTAGTCGATGTGCCACGCCGCGAGATTGCCTCGCGGTTCTGACGTCGCACATCCGCTTGGGTCATGATGCCCGCCCGAGCCATGCGCTCGCGCGTGAGTGCCGAAGAGCGTTCGCGCGACACCGCGGAAATAGGGCGACGGGCCGAGGATCGTCTCAAAAACTTTTTCATATCGTCTGAATTTTACCGCGGAAACCTGAACAACCCCGGTGATTAGTTGGCGTGGGCCAACAACCATGCATAGGGGTCAACAGCGGAACCGTCAACGTGAAGTTCAAAATGGAGGTGGGCTCCGGTCGTGTTTCCCGTGTTTCCCACTTGAGCCAAAATCTGTGTGACGCTTACCGATTGCCCCTCGCTCACCAAGATCGATCCGGGAAGCAAGTGGCAATAGCGACTCAGGAACGTCATGCCCTCCACGTTGTGGGTGATCTCCACATACATGCCGTCACCGTTGTCGTCGAACGGGTGCACCTTGGTGACCACGCCATCGGCGATAACTTGGATGGGATAACCCCATCCGGCATCAAAATCGACACCTTTGTGCATGGTTGAGCATCCAGAACACGGTGCTGGACGCTCTCCGAAAAGGTCGGAAATAGGAACGGTCACAGAAAACGGCCACTGAATCGTGCCATTGGGATTGTTAGTGTAACTTGCGCTCGTTCGTCCACCCGTGCTTCCGTACCCAGCCATGGCCGAGACGCCATCGCGTTGACTCACCTGACTGGCGGAACTGCCGGTAATGCTCTGGGCGGTGGCAGGTGTTGCCGAGCCGGTCGTTTGCGACGCGAGGTCGGTTGCGTAGGCGGGCAGCACCGCAACGAGTGCCAGACCGCCGACGGAGACAAATGAGATCAGTGGCGCCCAGCGGCGCGCGCCCTGAGGATCGCTTGCCTGCGGGCGGACTCTGGGTCGTTGGGGCCTGAGGGCACGACGATTGTGACTCCTAATTTCGGCGATCACACCGGGCCGTGGCTCGGCTTTCCTGGCTCGCCAGTACTTGTCGGGCTTACTCGTCGAGGATTGGCGAAGGCGCATCAGCGCTCGCCGCGCGCGAAAAGGTTTCATCTCATGACTCATCTGTGTGATCCGCAACCACGTATTGCGGGGTAAAACCTAGTTAGCGTGCTCGTTAAGCCAAGCTAAGGGATCAACCGGAACTCCATTGATGTGGATTTCCAGGTGGAGGTGAGGACCTGTCGATGCCCCGGTATTTCCCACCTGGGCGACAATCTGTGTCACTTTTACGGCCTGGCCCTCGCTCACTAAAATCGATCCCGGCAGGAGGTGGCAGTAGACACTGTCGAACTTCAACCCGTTCACATCGTGAGTGATGATGACGTACATTCCGAGACCGTTGTCGTCGAAGGGGTGCACCTTGGTGACTACGCCATCGGCAAGAATCTGGATGGGGTAGCCCTCGCCCGCATCGAAATCGACGCCCTTGTGGTTAGCCGAACACCAACTACACGGCGGGATGCGCCATCCAAAGAGATCCGATATCGGAACAGTCACCGCGAACGGCCATTGGATCGTGCCGTTGGGATCATTGACATAGGTCGCCGAGGTGCTTCCACCAAAGTACGTGCGCAAGGTTGTTGCCGAAACGGCATCACGGTTCGCCACGGCGGAGCCTGCACTTGCCTCGAGGCTTTGGCCGTCGAGGAACTTGGGTGTTCCCATGCCGTCGACGTTGCCCTCGGTGGCGCTCTTCATCGCTGCCACGGACGACGAGTTCTGGAATTGCGCGTTTGCCGGGAGCGCCGTGACGACAGCGAGGCCTCCCACGAAAAGCATGGCCAGCAGAGGTGCTGCCTTACGTCCACGCGCGAGGGTCTTCTTGGTCAGGGGGCTGACCGAACGGCGTTTACGCTTGCGCCCCGAAGGGTTGGTGGATGTCGAACGATCAACCGCGCGCGCCATGCGGGCACGGGTCGTGTTGGAGGCGCGAACCGACCTGTCGGGGTCCGTTGATCGCGGAGCCGCAAGTCCCGGCTGGTCACCCAGCTGGGGAGCTGACGGCACCCCCGCGGAGAGGAGAGACGAGTCGGATGACGTGAGCGGCGTGCTCGGCATGGGGACGCTCACCGCGTGAGCCTGACGCGGCGGGGTGGGGTCGACCGGAAGCGACGCAGTGGGGGCAGGCTGGCCCGTTGAAAAGTCCTGAATCAGGGAGGGATCTGCACCCACAACGTTCGCCAGAGCGGCAGCAGCTTCGCGACGGCGAAGCTCCTTGCGACTGACGTACGGATTTTGCGCGTTCACGTGTCTCCCGATTACAGCGCCACACGCCAAAACGGTGTGGAGCAATTATTACGATTTCATAAAGGATAGCCGGGTGGACAAGGTCGTCGCCAGTTGAGGTGGCCCTGCATAGGGGATTCACAGCCCGGGAAGCTGGCCTGCTCCCGCCTCAACGACAAGCGCGAGCAGTTCTTCGTGAATGCCCGGAGTGGCCGCAACGAGTAGTCCTCTGCTCTCCCGATCGCCCGGAAAACCGCTGATGACGGCGCCGGCCTCGCGCGCGATGAGGGCACCCGCCGCGTGATCCCACGGCGACAGCGTCTGCTCAAAAAAGCCGTCCACGCGGCCATCGGCCAGAGCACACAAATCGAGTGAGCAGGCTCCGAAACGTCGAATATCTCTCACCCGAGGCAGGATCGTGTGCATCATTTCGCCTTGGTGAGCCCTCACCTCAGAGCTATACGCAAAGCCCGTCGCCACGAGAGACATGGCCAAGTCGGTGGGGATGGAAACCGCCAACGGCCGCTCATTGCAGGTGGCGCCGAGGCCGCGTGCTGCGGAAAAGACGTCGCCAGTGGAGGGGTTGGCCACGGCACCCGCCAGCGCAGTCCAGGTGGCCGGATCCGGATCTCCCTCGACGACGGCGATGCTGACGCCCCACGCGGGAATGCCGTAAAGGTAATTGACGGTGCCATCAATCGGATCCACGACCCACGTCAGCCCCGAGGTTCCCGCGACGGACGACCCTTCCTCGCCCAGCACACCATCGCTGGGGCGCAGGGCCTGCAGGCGTTCACGAATTAGCTGCTCGGTTGCCTGGTCTGCCTTGGTCACGATATCTACCGCACTCGACTTCTGACCGGCCACGTCGACTCCCGCCCGCCGCATGGTGAGGGCGAAGTCACCCGCTTCGCGCGCGAGGGTGCGCGCCAGATTGCGCAGTTCGTCCCGTCCGTCTCCCGAACCGTGGTGCGCAGATGTCATGACTACATTCTGATGCCCGCCGCGTCAGTCTGCGAGCGCAGGCCCGCCCTTTACTCGTGTGCCGTAAACGGCAGCACCAGGCGCGACGGGTGCAGGGCATCCCGGAAGATCTTGTGCGTCACCGGGCGTCCGACCGGGAGGTGGAACGCGTCGGGTGGCAGCAGCGCATTGTGCGCATCGGTGAGGGGCTCGTCACACGAGAGCTCAAGTTCGAGCCGATGCCCGGGACGGAAGGTCGTGGTAAAGGGATAGAGCCGAATCACGTATTCGTTTATCTCACCGGGAACGACGGGCTCCTTGCGCGTGTGCGGGTGGAACGGGTTGCCCTCGGTTGTGCGGTCATCGAGTTCGCGGTGCGACGCTTTGAGGAATCCCGTGGTGACGAGCTGGCGTGCACCGCCGGGAGCCACGTCCCACAGGCGCAGGATGAAGTTGGAGTCGTCCTGGTCAATCGACGCAAAGATGTGCGCGGCACCGGTGCCCATCATTTCCGTCGGCGTCTCAAACGGCTCCGTGGCCCAACTGATGATCTCAACCTTGTCGGTCACCGTCAGCGGTGCCTGGAAGAAGCCGTCGGGGGCAGCGTGCTCGGTTCCCATCAGCTCGGGCTCCAGGGAGAGTTTGCGACGGGGACGCAGGAAGAGGGGATGATACTCAACGGGCTTGGGCGGCCACTCGGCACCCTCAACGTGGGTGCGCGAGCCTTCCACAAATACGCGAACTGCGGGCTCATCCATCACGCCGTTGTCGATGCCTTTAATCCAGTAGTCATACCAGCGGAACATCTTGTCGTGTTCTTCAATGAACGGGCGCGACTGCATGGGTGGGTAGGGGCCGATGTCGAGTTTCTTGGGGCCGGTGAGTGCGTCAAAGAGTTCGATGGTGCCATCCATCGTCCATCCCCGCCCCTGGTCGATCTGGAGGTACACGGGGATGTCGATCCGTGGGGCGAGCGTGATGGGGTTTCTTTCCTCGTACCAGTCCGAATCCAATTCGTTCATGACGATGTCGAACCACGCCTCGTGGTTCGTGGGATAGTGCAGAAGGTGCACGAGGTTTGGCCAGGCCTGAATGTCCGGGTCTTCGAGTCGTTTCGCCACACGTGCGGCAATCTCCTCGGCTGAGTACTTCTCGAGCATCCGCGACTTGACGCGGTCGGTAAACGCCCACCCGGAGTCGCCGCCCCGGCCCTCTCGAGCCGCGCGGGGCATGAACCACATCACGCCGCCGTGATACGTGGTCTCGTAGAAGTCGAAGTGACCGCCACTGACGAAGATGGCCTTGAGGTGCGGTGGGCGTTCGGCCGCCGCGAGCACCTGCATCGAGCCGAAGTAGGAAATGCCAATCATTCCCACGTTGCCGTCACACCAGGGCTGGGCCGCTACCCATTCGATGAAGTCGTAGGCGTCCTCCCCGAGCGACACGCCACCCGCGTTGTAGTTTCCGATGTGCTCACCCTCGGACGCACCGGATCCGCGCAGGTCTCCAATGACGTGCACGTAACCTTCGTCGACCACGCGCGCAATGTCGCCGGCCTCAATACAGCCGTCCCACATAGGGCTCGGGCGGCGCTGCGGGGGCATGGTCAGGGCGAGCGCCTGAAGTTCTTTTCCGTAGGGGCTGAGGGCGACGAGCGCCGGTCTAGGCTTCTCGTCAGGACCGCGGTAAATGTCTGCGGCCAGTTCAACGCCATCCCGCATGGGCACGCGAAAGTCCTTGCCAATGACAATGGGCTTGCCGCCGGCATTCCACTCGCGAAACTCAACCATGTGTTGTGGCCCTTCTATGAACTGGGGTTTTCTTATATTATTATACTAAAGTCTACGCAGAACCGTTCGGGAGAAAAATGTCTGACCACGTTGATGTCCACCCGCTGATTTCCCCCTGGGGTCGGTTTGGGTTGTATAGCTATTTCATCGACAGCCCCGAACCGGCAATCGTCGACACCGGCATCACCACCTCTCCTTCCGAAGGAATGGCTCCGGCGCTCGAGGACCTGGGGCGTCGCATCGAAGACGTGCGTTGGATCCTGCTCACGCACGGTCACATTGATCACTTGGGTGGCGCAATGGCCCTCTGGGAGATGACCGGGCGAAAGGCGGAGGTCGTGCTGCATCGAGCGGATGCCCACCTCTTGCGCTCGCGCCAGGCCCACGTCGACCTGTACTCGGCGGTCCGCGCCCAGTACCTCGACAATCCCGACGCCATCGCGCACCAGACGACGACGGCGCAGCAGGCTATCTCGGGCGAGTTCGAACCCACTCGGTTGGTCGACGGAGGGGAGACCCTTTCTCTGGGCGGAGACGTCACAATTTCAGTGCACTCAATCCCCGGTCATACCGCGGGCTCGGTGGCCTACGTTCTCGACAACAATCGTGACGTCTTTGTCGGTGACGCCGTTCAGATTCACGGTGCGGCAAACGGCTTCCCGGGTTACGAAGATCCTGACGCGTATCGGACGAGTCTTGAATACGTGCGCGACCGCCTCAGTCCCGAACGACTCTTTTTGGGCCACCCCTATCGGGGGACCGATGGTGAGCCCTACGGTGTCGAGTTGGATGCCGTCGCTGCGCGGCGCGCCCTCGACGAGAGCCTCGAGATCGAGCAGCGTATCCGGGTCGCCGCGACGCGCGCGTTGACCGCGGGCCTCGTCGACACAGCCTCGGCGTACTCCCCCTTCGAGGCAGTGGCCACAGAGGTCGGGTACACGGGTGACCCGACGCTCGAGCCGTCGCCGTTCTTCACCACGCTGCACGGCTACCGTGCCGACTGGGAAGCCCGCGCCTCACACAATTAGTCGAGGAAGTCGGCAACCTCGGCAAAGACCACGGAGTACTCGGGAAGCCAGCCAAAGTACTGGACGAATCCGTGCGTGGCTCCCGCATAACGATGAAGGGTGGTCGACACCCCGGCCGCCTCGAGCCGGTGAGCGTAGGCCTCGCCCTCGTCGCGCAGGGGGTCATACTCAGCCGTAATGATGAGCGCCGGTGGCAATCCGGTCAGGTCGGCGCGCTTGATGGGCGAGACGCGCGGATCGGCCGAGTCGGCGCCGCTCTCGATGTAGAAGGAGTTGGTTGGCTTGAGCGCCACTGTCTCGAGGCCTTTGCCTTCGGCGTTTTCGGTCAGTGACGGATAGCGGCTGCGGTCGAAGTCGAGGTCCACCGACGGGTAGAACAAGACCTGCTGCGAGATGGGCGTGATGCCGTCGTCATGAGCCATGGCCGTGACGGCGGCCACGAAGGTGCCGCCCGAGCTGTCGCCGGCGAGCGCAAGGCGGGTGCCGTCCCACGGAATGGTGCTGCGATTCTCTGCCACCCAGCGCACGACCGCGTAGCAATCATCCAGACCGGCCGGGAAAGCAGCTTCGGGAGCGAGACGATAGCCCACGGAGACGACCCGGTAGCCGGATGCGTTGGCCAAGCTTCGGCAGATCACGTCGTGAGTTTCGAGGCTCCCCGAAAAGAAGGCACCGCCGTGAAAGTAGACGAGCACGCCGCCCGGGCCGTCGCCTGATGGCGAATAGACGCGCACCGGCACTTCTCCCCCGGGCGTCGTCACGGTAACGTCGGCGATTTCGTGAACCGTCGGACGCTCAGAGACGGGAGGTAGGTGCGCCTCACCGTTCGCCCGCCAACCGGCAACATCCGGCACCGAAGCGTCAGACGGCGGGAGCGTGCTCAAGAACTGCGCGATTTGCGGGTGAACGGGCATCCGTGTTTCCTTCGTCTCAGGGTGTTTGGGCTTGAGGGGAGCTAGTGTCCGCCCTGGGCTCCCGGGAATGCTGTGTCAACGTTGTCGGGATCCCACGATTGACGCGAGACAGCCTGAAGCTCATCGGTAATGGGCTTGCGCTTGGCCTGGAAGAGCGCGAGCGCTTCGGGTGCGGAGTCCGCCTCGAGAAAAGCTTCGGCCAGTCCGCCGGCATCCATGACCGCGGTGTTCGCGCCCTGGCCCTGATGCCACAGCATCGAGTGCGCAGCGTCACCCATGATGGCAATCGAATCCGTGTGCCAGTTGTCGACGGAGTCAATGTCGTAGCCCGAGCGACTCACGAGTTTGTCCATGTCGAGATTGCGGGTGATCTCAATCAGGCGAGGATCAAAGCCCTCGAGCTTTTCGAGCAGGTATTCCTTCGTGATCTCCGGAGCCCAGGCGTCGTCCTCGGAGAGCACCGTGATGTCAAACGACACCTGATTGCGGTGAAGCAAGGGCAGGAAGTAGATCATGGTGCCCTTGTTGTCCATGAACAACTGCAGGTTGCCGTCGACGAGCATTCCCTCGGCATCCTTGGCATCAATCACGATGCGGTAGGCGTGGGTTCGCGCAAACACCGGTGGCTTCGGCGTGAAGAACTTGTGGCGGACGAGCGATCGAATGCCGTCGGCTCCGATGACCACATCGGCGGTAACCGTCTCACCGTTTTCAAACGTCAGTGTGGCGCTGTCGCCGTTGTCGACGATGTCGGTGAGTTTGTGATTCAGCACGAGCACGCCGTCAGGGAGGATGCTGCGGAGTGCATCGATGAAGTCAGCACGGTGAATCATGCGCGTCTTGTTGGGCTGGGGGAAATCGTTGATGCCCGGCCACTCCTCGGCGAAGATCTCGTGACCGTCAGCAGTGAGAATCTGAAACTTGTCGCTCGGGCTACTCACGGCCGCGATGGCGTCAAACCCGTCGTAGTCGCGAAAGAACTGAACGGTCTCGGGTCGGAGTCCGATGCCGGCACCTACCTCGGTCATGCCGGGTGCCTGCTCGTAGACCTTGACGTTCATGCCAATCTTCGACATGGCAAGGGCTGCCGCGGCACCGCCGTAACCGCCGCCGACAATGGCAACGCGGAGCTGTGCGAGTTCGTTCTTATCCATGAGTGTTCCTTTCTGAAGCATCCGCTGCACAGCGCATGCTGGGGTGGGTCATCACACGTGAAGCGTGAGGAAATTGGCGGGGTTGTCGACGAAGATCGTGGTGATGGTGGCCTCGTCCACGCCTGCCTTGCGGAGGTCGGGGATCAAGTCATCAAAGATGTAGTTGACGGTGTGCCCCTTGACGCCGGGCCAACCCAGGGGGCTGCAGTTCGCGTCGGCCGAGGCGAGCACCATCTCAAGGCGACCGGGGCCTCCAATGAATCGCAGGAAGTGATCGAGTCGCTCCTGACGAGGGCGCGCCCAAAACGGAGGGTCCGGAAGTTCTGTCTCATAACCGAACGTGTCGAAGCCGATGCGACCGCCCTGCTCGGCAATCCACACGTCATTGGTCTTGTCGGCATTCACGCCGTCGTCAACGTGGCCAAAAACGACGCGGTCCAGGGGGAGCCCCTCATCGTGAAAAATCTCGACAGCCGGCTCGGCGTCGATGGCGAGGTGGGTCATGACGGGAACACCGGTAAGTTTGGCTGCTCGCGCCGCCGCCCGATAGATGCGCTTGTCGAGTTCGGTCATTCGGCCACCGCGACTCACGCCCACCTTGATGATGCCCGCTTGGGCGCCCGAGCGTCCGATGCCCACCGTGATCTCGTGAATGAACTGATCGGCCAGGTACTCCACGCTCGCCTTGGCAAAGTGAGTGAGCGCCGTGTCGCCGCCGACGAATCCGGTGCACGCCACGATGTGGACGCCCGTTTTTGCGGAGAGTGACTTGTAGTAATCAACATCGCGCCCGTTGCAAATGCCGGTGGCGTCAACGAACGTACCGCCGCCGAGCTCGTGGAACCGTCGGAGCTTGGGAACGGTCTCTTCATATTTCTGCTCGGGCGTCTTCCACCACTTTGAGTCGAGCTCACTCCCGGGCATGCCATAGCCAATGTGTTCGTGGAAGGCCACAATTCCTAAGGTCTCGGCGGGGACCGGACCCAGGACGGTATTGACACGTGCCATCAGATTCTCCCTACGCCTTTTTTTCCGAACGAACAGTGAGAACATCGCGCGGGTTGTCAGCGAGAATTTGCCGCACGTCCGTCTCGGAAACACCGGCATCGCGCAGCATCGAGGCAAATGTTCCGACCACAAATCCAAAGGGCACCTCGACGGCCTCAAGACCGGCTGCCACGCCAATGGCGTTGCTGGAGAGCAGGATGCGATTCGCGAAACCCTGGGCGATGAGGTCGACGACGAGAGCGACACGGGCTGCGTCATCGATATATGCCGGCCCCGTGGAACCCACGTGATCGATGGCGACATAACAACCCTGGCCCGCCAACTCTGCGGCAACGCCCGCGTTCACTGCGTCGACCCGGTCACAGCCGCCCACAACAATGCGATCGGCGGAGAGCCCTTCGTTGACGGCGTAGGTCACATCGCCGACAGCATCGGCACCCCAGCGAATGGAGAGAGCCACACCGGTGCCCACAGACGCGCGGGCCGCGCCCTGAACGAGGCTCACTTCGGTGGGCGTGATTCCGGCACGATCTGCCTCGACCACAATCAAGCCTGCGGGGTTCCGGCGCTCCAACCGAGGAATCACCATGCCCTCGGTGATCTCTTGAGTAAAGAGATCAGCGAATTTCTCCGCCGGCCAGGGGGTGGGGGGATTTGTCTGGGGTGTGAGGAAGTAGCCACCGAGATTTTCCTCCGGGCCCATGCCCGTCGAGGCAACAATGTTGACGCCCGTAACGCGGGCCAGCGATTCAAGCAAACGAAGGTCGCGGCCGTGGAACATGCCCGTGGTGTCGACGATTGTGCCGCCGCCCGCGGCCTTGAATTCGCGAAGCTTGGCGGCCAGGGTGTCGAAAATGGTCACGCGATCGAGGTCAATGTCGAAGGCGTACTCGGCACCGGGCACAACCGAGAGAAGTGATTCATGAACCGCGACAACACCGAGTTGGTCGGCCGGAATCGGCCCCACGACGGAGTTCACCGCGGCGGTGCGGGGAACGTGTGCGTCTGTCATCGACGTGCCTTTCTCCCGATGCGTGCTCGATTGCCGCATCGGACGAAATTCACTTTACACGATGTCGTGTTTATTTACACCAAGTATTTTTACCGGTCTATGAGTTTGTGACGAAGCGAAACGTGAACTCCTCCGGTCGATGGATTGCTCGGCGCCAGCCCACCGCTGCCCCATTTGCCTGAAAAAATGTCGTGTCGATGACGAGCACAGGGCTGCCTTCCGCAACGCCGATGGCGAGACCCGTCGCTGCCGTTGCGGTGGTGGCCCACGCCTCGTGCTCGGCGTGGTGAATGTGGATGCCGTGTCGCCGCTCCAAGAGTGCGAGCGCCGATCCACCGTCGGCCAGTTCGTCGGCGGTGGGAGCAAAGGCGTCAGGACAACGTATGTAGATGTCGTTTTCCGCGAACGGCTGGTTATCGACAGAGATTAACCGGGTGAAGTGCAGCAGGCGCTCAGACGCTGAAACATCCAGTCGTTGAGCCAATTCGGCGGACGGGGGCACTCGCTCAATTCCCTCAACGCGTGAGGTCGGATGGAGTCCCCGATCCTCGAGATATCGGTACAGGTCACCCGTCTTAAGGTCGGCCGGCCTGTCGACACGAACGCCCGTCACGGGAAAAGTTCCACGCCCCTGTTTGCGGTAGACCACGCCGTCGCGAGTGAGTTCGTTGAGCGCTTGTCTGATGGGGGCCAGGCTCACGTTGAAACGCGAAATCAGTTTGGCCTCGGTCAAGGGTGCGCTGGCATCGACTCGGCCCTCGTCGATATCGCGTCGCAGAATTTCGGCAATTTGGCGGTAAAGCGGAACACCCGAAGATCGATCAAGTTCGGGAATGGCCATGAGTCAATCCAACCACCCCCGTGAACGCGAGACGCCAAGGAGGAGCAGACATGTTCGACAGGCCTATAGTCGACTTGACCGCCGACTGCCGGAAGAATCTCGTGACACCAGTGAATGAACCTCGGACGCCACCGGAGAGTGCCCTCATTTCGCTGGGCGCAGTAAACCTCAATCTGCTGGTTCCGCTCGTGGCCCTTCTAGAGGAGCGATCCGTCACGGCGGCAGCAGACCGAGTGGGGCTCTCGCAGCCGGCGATGAGTCACGCCCTTCGCAAGATTCGACAGTTGCTGGGCGACGAACTCCTCGTGCGTCAAGGCTCGGGATTCGATCTGACGCCCCGCGCCGTCGAGCTGCTCGGTCCACTCAAAGAGGTACTGCATCAGACGGCGTCCCTCGTGGGGTCGACCCCCTTTGAGGCGGCGACAGACGGAAGAACCGTCACGATTGCCATGACCACG
>CANFVD010000013.1 GCA_947450345.1 Actinomycetota bacterium | reverse complement strand
CGTCTATCTAAGCACTTGCTTAATAGTCCCGGAAAGTGCCAATCTGAGTCACACCACGAAAGTGCCATAGTGTTCCTTCTATTCAGGTTTCACCGTTCAAAGGAGAACTGCCCGTGAGTAATACAGCCACACCCCGCCTTGGCGGCAAAAAGAAACTAGGCGTCCTTGCCGTCGCCTTCCTCGTGGTCGCAGCTTCTGCGCCGCTCACCGTGGTCGCCGGTGGCGTTACCACGGCGCTCGCCGTGACCGGATCGACGGCGATTCCGTTCGGCTACATCCTCTTGACCGTGGCACTCGTCATCTTCGCCGTGGGATACGCGGCCATGAGCCGATTCGTCACAAACGCTGGCGCTTTCTACGCCTACATCTCGCAGGGTGCGAGTCGCGCCCTAGGTGTGGGGTCCTCGCTCATTGCGCTCGTTGCTTACAACATGATGCAGGTCGGTATCGCGGGCCTGTTGGGCTTCCAAATCTCCACCGAGTTGGCGGGCCGCTTTGGCGTCGTCACGCCGTGGTGGCTCTGGGTGTTCGTCTTCATCATCATCGTGGGCGCCCTCGGTATGAACCGCATCGACTTCTCGGTAAAGGTTCTGGGAGTTCTCGTGGCCCTCGAGTTCCTCGTGGTCATCATCTTTGACGTGACGTCGTTCATCGTTGCCCCCGAAGGTGTCTCAGCAGCACCACTCGTCGGAACTGACTTCTGGGGTCCGGCCGCGGGTGCAATCCTCGCCTTCGGCGTGGCAGCCTTCATGGGATTTGAGTCGGGCGCTCTCTACGGCGAAGAGTCAAAGAACCCTAAGACGACGGTGGCCCGTGCCACCTACTTGGCCGTCATCGTGATTGGTGTGTTCTACGCCATTTCGTCGTGGGCCATGATCTCGGCCGGCGGCGCCACCGTCACGACCGACGCTGTCGCTGGTCCGCCCTACTTCTTCGGTCTCCTCGGCGCACAGGCAGGTGTGATCATTTCCGACATCGCGTCGCTGCTGTTCATCACAAGCCTCTTCGCCTCGCTGGTGAGCTTCCACAACGCCGTTGCTCGTTACAACTTCTCGTTGGGACGCGAGCGCATCCTGCCCCGCGGCTTGGCCAAGGTCTCGAAGGGCGGCGCGCCCTGGGCGGGCTCGCTCGTGCAGTCGGTCATCGCCGTGCTCGTGGTGGTGGGCTTCATCATCGGTGAGGCAACCACTGGTGGCGCCTACATCGTTCCGGACGGTCTGGGTGAGGGAATTAACCTCAACGTCTTCCCGCTTCTCACCATGTTCAACTGGTTGACAAACACCGGTGCGCTGGGACTCGTGCTTCTGATGGCGTTGGTGTCTATCGCAGTCATTGGCTACTTTGCCAAAGACAAGCGTGGTGTCAACGTCTGGTCCCGGGTTATCGCACCTCTGATTGCCGCCCTGGCACTCCTCGGTGTCTTTGTGCTGATCGTGGCGAACTTCAACGTTCTGCTCACGAGTGACCCCACGGCACCGGTCACGGCGACCACGTTTATTCTGCCCCTCATTGTGATTGTGCCCGGCATCATCGGGCTCATCTACGGTCTGGTGCTCAAGGCCCGCCGCCCCAAGACGTACGCGCAGATTGGTCACGGCATCGCCGAGGACCACGCCGCCGGCGGATTGGGCGAGGCGCCCCGCGGCATTTAGTTCGCAGCCACAATGACGTGTGCCCCTGGGGAACCGGGGGCACACGTCATTTCTCTGTGATTAACCTTGTGCGCGCGGATTGAACTTTTTCTCGTTGATGGAGCTTGTCCCCGTTGATTGAGCTTTTCGAAATCACGCAAGAATGAGAACCGACAAAAAGGAGTCACCGTGGACCTCACTCTCACCGACCGCCGCGTCATCATTACCGGTGGCAGTTCCGGCATCGGCCGCGCCAGCGCGCTGGCGTTTGCCGCCGAGGGTGCCCAAGTGGGCATCTTCAGCAGGGATGTTGACGGCATGAAACGCACCTGCGAACTCGCCGCCGAGCAGGGCTTCGAATTTGCCACGGCCACAGCCGATGTGACCGACGCCGAGGCACTCGAGAGTGCCTTCGCGAGTTTGGCTGACCAGTTGGGCGGAGTCGATTCCGTCGTGCACTGTGCGGCAGTCTCTGGTCCGGTGGGTCGATCGCTGGCGGACGTGAGCGTCGACGAAATTCGTCAGACCATTGACATCAATGTGGTGGGCGCGTTTCTTGTGGCGAGAACAGCCCAACCGCTGCTGGCTCAGGCAACGCTCCCCACGTTTGTCATGATCGGCAGCGACTCGGCCTTCGTGGCCTCGCCCGACATGGTCGTCTACAACGCGTCCAAGGCGGCCATTGTGCACATGGCGCGCTCGCTCGCCGTGGAGTGGGAGCCTCAGGGCATCCGCGTCAATACCGTCAGCCCCTCGATTGTGGATACCCCCATGTCGCGCGCCGACCTCGGGATTGGTGACGAAGGCTTTGTCGGCGTTGACTTCCCGGTGCTCAGCGCCGACGATGTGGCTCGCGGAGTTCTCTACCTGTCATCGAGCGCATCCAGCGGCGTCAACGGGCACACGCTCCTCATGGACTTCGGCTACAGCGCGCGGTCGTCGTTTCCGGCATAGGACATCACGTCGTCCCACAACGCGCCGAGCGTGCGTCGGATGGTTTCGAGCGGCACTCCCGCCAGGCGCTGAAGGACGAGACCGTCGAGCGCGGCGAACGCGTAGCGAGCGCGTTCCTCGGAGAAGGAGTCTCCCAGCGCCCGCCGCAGCGACTCGGACAGGGTCGTGACGTAGTCGTCGTAGAGGCGCGTAACGCGTTCGGCAATCTCGGGTCGCCGGCGGGCCGCGAGAACCATCTCGTAGACAAAGATTTCCCGGTCGGCGTTGGCCGCGAGCATGGCTCCCAGAGAGTCGATAAAGCCTTCTCTGCTGTCGGGGAACTCGTCGAGGTGCGAGATGTCAATCGACTCATGGACGGCCTGATCGAAGGCCGCCTCGATGAGCGCGTCGCGACTGCCAAAGTAGTGGGCTATCAGGGAGTTGTTGACCCCGGCTGCCTCGGCCACCGCGCGGAACGTGAGACCGCGGAGCCCCTTGGCTGCCACGACAGAAATCGTTGCGTGAATCAAAGCGTCGCGGCCCGAGCCATCGCCCGGGCCGCGCTTGCTTGATGATTGCGCCATGGGCACAGTCTGGCCGAATTACGCCTCGGTGTGCAGGTTGAGCATGCCGGCGTCGACGATGGTGGTTCCACCGTCAACGACGAGAACCGCACCGTTGACGTAGGACGCCTCATCGCTGAGCAACCAGGCGATGGGCTTGGCCTGCTCATCGGGGGATGACGCGCGACCCTGAGGAACGAACTTGAGGAGATCGCGGAAGATGGCATCGACCGTCGTGTTCTTTGTCTTGGCAGCCTCGGCAAATTCCTGCTCGGCCATCTCCGTGAGAATCCAGCCCGGGCAGATCACGTTCGCGCGTACGCCCTCTTTGGCGTAGTCGTAGGCGATGTTCTGCACGAGCGTGGTGAAGGCGGCCTTCGACGCGGCGTAGGCAGCCATGCCCCATCCACTGCGCAGGGAGGCAATCGAGCTCACGCCCACGAGGTTCCCCTTGGTCTTGACCAGCTCGGGCAGTCCGAATTTGGCCAGCAGGAAGTTGGCCGTGAGGTTGATGTCAACCGTCGACTGCCAGTCCGACAGCGGCATGTCGGTGACCTTGCCGTTGATGACGATTCCCGCGTTGAGCACGAGGTTGTCGATCTTGCCGTAGGCCTTGACCGCGGCATCGATCAGACCCTTGGCGCCCTTTTCGCTGGACACGTCGCCAACGACGACGGTCGCGCCGGTCTCAGCGCCCACTGCCTCGAGGGGTTCTTTGCGTCGACCGGCGATGACCACCTGGTGGCCACGCTCGGTGAGGATACGAGCGAGGGCGGCACCAACGCCGGTGCCACCTCCCGTGATGACGGTAACTGGTGCAGACATGTGTTTCTCCTTATGAGTGTGAGTTGGTGAACGTGAAATGCGTCGGTTCGACTAGCTGCCGGTGGCGTAGGTGGCGGTCACGCCGCCGTCCACCGCGTATACGGATCCGGTGACGAAACTGGCGTCGTCACTGAGTAGGAAGCGCACGACGTTGGCCACTTCCTCGGGTTCGCCGAGGCGACCAATGGGAGCGGAACTTCCGGCTGTCTTGGCGGCTTCTTTCTTTTCCATCTCGGGCAGGAGGGTAACGGCAATGTCCTGGAACATGCGCGTGTTGATGAAGCCCGGGGCAACGGCGTTGACGCGGATGCCCGCTGCCGCTTCCTCGGTGGATGCCGTGCGAACGATTCCGGCAACGCCGTGCTTGGCCGCGTTGTAAGCGACGGTCATGGGCAGTCCCAGCGACGAGGCAATCGAGCCCGTGCACACGACGGCGCCCGAACCCTGCTTGCGCATCACGGGCAGCACGTGGCTCATACCGAGGAAGACACCGTGCAGGTTCACGTTGATGACGCGGCTCCAGTCTTCGAAGCTCACTTCGGCCGTGGGGGAGAGCACGCCCTCGATGCCGGCGTTGTTGAAGAAGCCGTCGATGGTGCCGAAGGCGCTGACGGCCTGGTCCACGTAGTTCTTGACATCCTTCTCGCTCGTCACGTCGGCGATGACCACGATGGACTTGACGCCCAACTTGTCGACGGCATCCTTGGTGGCGGTCACGAGCTTCTCGTCGCGGTCAACGAGCACGAGATTGGCGCCGGACTCGGCGAGCTTGAGACACGTAGCGCGACCAATCCCTCCGCCGGCACCGGTAACGATTACGTTCTTGCCAGTCATTTCGATGGGCATGTGGTCCTCTTTCTGGGAGTGTGATTGTTTGGTGTGTGTGGCAGTTTGGTCGGAGGGTTAGCGGGTCAGTTCAAAGCCACGATAGTTGTCGTCGGCTACTTCTTTGAGCTCTGCTTCGTAGGGTGCGACACCACCCATGTATACGAGGTTGACTCGCGCCTTGCCTTCCACGTTCGCCCCCACGTACCACGAGGTGGCAAAACGCATGAGCGTGGAGTCGGAAACCTCGTTGACGTGATCGGTCCAGCTATCCTCGGCCGCCTGGCTCGGCTCGAAAGTCTTGACACCGTCGCTCTCAAGCTTCTCGATCATCCGCGAGATCCATTCGACGTGGATTTCGATGGAGAGCACGACGTTGCTCAGTGGTGCGGGGCACCCCGGTCCGGTCACCACAAAGGTGTTGGGGAATCCGGCAACCGACAGACCCATGTATGACGCCGGGGCTTCTTTCCACTTGGCCGAGAGGGAGACGCCATCCTTGCCCCGCACGTCAATGCGGGAAATGGCTCCCGTCACACCGTCGAAACCGGTGGCGAGAATGAACATGTCCACCTCGTACTCACCGGCCGCCGTGCGGAATCCCTTCGGCGTGAGGGCGAGAAGTTCTTCGTCGCGCAGGTCGACCAGCGTCACGTTGTCGCGGTTGTAGGTCTCGTAGTAATTGGTGTCGATACAGAGACGGCGCGTGGTGATGAAGTGGTCGGGCATCAACTTCTCGGCAATGGCGGGGTCGGTGATGCGCTCGCGAATCTTCTCGCGGGCGAATGACGCGGTGAAGTTGTTAGCCGCCTCATCGGCAACGGTGTCAACAACCGCACTGGCAAAACGCATGGGCGACCCGTAGTCGTAGTTGCGCTGAAGTTCTGCGCGAGCCAGCTCTTCGCCCATGATGGCAAAGGGCTGACCCAGGGTTTCGGTCACGCACCCGAGCATCTGCGTGCGCGCTTCGGCACGGTACTGGGCGTAGTGCGCTTTCACGTCCGCAACGCGCTCCGGGGAAAGTGAGGCATTGTGTGCCGGAAGAGAGAAACTCGGGGTGCGCTGCAACACAAAGAGATGCTCGGCAGTTTCGGCAACGATGGGAATCACTTGGATGCCTGTTGACCCCGTGCCCAACACGGCTACCTTCTTGCCTAAAAAGCTCACGGGATGATGAGGCCAGGTCGCCGGATTCAGGAGCTCGCCCTCAAATGAGTCCATGCCCGGAATGTTCGGAATCTTGGGGATCGACAACATGCCGGTGCCCCACACGACGTACTTGGTGTCGATCGTTCCCGCCGTTGTCGCGACTGACCATCGTTTTCTTGAGTCATCCCACGTGGCGCCGGTTACCTCGGTGTCAAAGCGAAAGTCTTTGTTGATGTCTAACTTCTTCGCGACGAATTCGAGATACGCGAGGATGTCGGGCTGCTTGGGAAATTTCTCGGTCCAGACCCACTCCTGCTGAATCTCCTCGTTGAACGAATACGAATAGTCGAGGCTCTCGACGTCGCACCGCAGTCCGGGATATCGATTCCAGTACCAGGTTCCTCCCACGCCGCCGCCGCGTTCGACGCCAATGACCTTAAGGCCGAGTTCGTGAGCTTTGTGCACCATATAGATGCCGGCAAAGCCAGCGCCCACGACAACGATGTCGGTCGTATCGTTTTGCGTGCTCGTCACGTTGGAACCTTTCGCCGGTGAACAGGTGTAACGATGTTCGCACCTTCTGGCGAAAATTTCTTGGTGCAAGGCGCACGGGGGGCTGTCAATGGGCGCATCGCTCGGTGACGCCGGTTTACGACAGTCATGAAATCCCGTTTACTATGTGTTGCACGCCATCGATTCACGACCAGGGAGATTCGCATGAAGACCACAGCCGCCGTTGCGTTTGAGAAAGAACAACCACTCGTCATGACCGAGCTTGATCTCGACGAGCCGCGTCCCGGCGAAGTCCGCGTGAAGATGGTGGCCAGTGGCGTGTGTCACACCGACGCCATCGTGCGCGACCAGTGGTACCCGACGCCGCTTCCCGCAGTGCTGGGCCACGAGGGCGCGGGCATCGTGGATGCCGTAGGCGAGGGTGTCACCAAGGTCGCCGTGGGCGACCACGTGTTGTTGAGCTTCGCGCACTGCGGCGAGTGCGCCAACTGTTCGTCGGGCAAGCCCGGCTACTGCGTCAATTTCTTTGGCGACAACTTTGGTGGTCGTCGTGCGGACGGATCATCGTCGCTGTCGCACGAGGGTACACAGATATCCTCGCACTTCTTTGGTCAGAGCTCGTTTTCGCAGTACGCCAACGTCCCGCTGAACTCCGTGGTCAAGGTTCCCAAGTCGGCACCCCTCGAGATCCTGGCGCCGCTGGGGTGTGGCATTCAGACCGGTGCCGGTGCAGTACTCAACTCGTTGGCTCCCGAGGCCGGGTCGTCCATTGCCATTTTTGGCGCGGGTGCCGTGGGTCTCTCCGCGCTGCTGGCCGCCGTCATCGCAAACTGCACCACGATCATCGCCGTTGACGTGCACGACAGCCGGCTGGCGCTTGCCAAGGAGCTCGGCGCCACTCACACCCTCAATGCCTCCAAGGTGAACGTCATCGAAGAGATTCAGAAGATTACGGGTGGCGGTGCCAACTACGCTCTCGAAACCACGGGTGTACCCCAGGTGTTTACCGACATGACCATGTGTCTCGGGGTCAAGGGCCACGCGGTAGTAGTGGGCGCAGCCGCCATGGGCACCAACGCCAACTTCGACATCGGCTCGCTCCTGCCCATGGGCATCTCGGTGACATTCGTCGTTGAGGGTGACTCTGTGCCGTCGAAGTTTGTCCCTCAGCTGGTCGACCTCTACGAGCGCGGTCTGTTCCCCTTCGACCGCCTCGTGAAGTCCTACCCCTTCGCCGACATTAACAAGGCGTTTGACGATTCGGCCGCGGGCATCACGCTCAAGCCCGTTGTCATCTTCTAGGGAGCGGGCTCACCGCCGCCGGAGTAGCGCAGGCGCTCGCATGAGCGTCGGCTATCCTTGACTCACGCAAGAAAATATCTGAAACTGTATACGATTTCTTGTAACAGGAAGCGGGGTAGCTGTCGTGGCATCCAACGCACACGTTGACGGAATGGCACAGACGATTTCCGTGACAGATTTTGCGTCCTGGCGCGCTCTGGTCTCGCAGTCGTTCGTCCCTCTTAATGTCACGGCCCGATCGACGACACACTTTCAGGCACGCCTGCGGTCACGCTCGCTGGGTGACGTCTTTGTGAGCGAGGTGGGCGCAAACCCGCACACCGTCGAGCGCACCCCCGACCTCATCGCGGCGGGAAACGAGCCCTTTTTTAAGCTGTCGTTGCAACTGGCGGGAACGGCTTTGCTGATGCAGGATGACCGTGAGGCGGTCTTGACACCGGGTGACATGGCCATTTACGACACCGAGCGCCCCTACACGCTGACGTTCGATGATGATTTTCGCTCGCTCGTGCTCATGTTTCCGCAGTCGGTCATCGATCTACCGCCGGACGCCGTGGCGCAGATCACGGCCAATCGAATTGCGGGCGACGAGGGCATCGCCCGAGTGGTGGCGCCGTTCCTGGCCCACCTCACCGACAACATGGAGCGACTCACGAGCCACAGTGGCCTGCGCTTGGCTCACAACACGGTGGACCTCGTCACCACCATGCTGCACAGTGAGCTCGACACGCACGTGGGCGGGCACAACACGAGCCACCGCGCGGCGTTGGTTCACGACATCCGCGCGTACATCGACGACAACCTCGCCAACCCGTCGCTCAGCCCCGCATCGATTGCCCGGGCCAACTTTATTTCGACGCGTCACCTCCACGGCGTCTTTAAGGATCAGGGCGTGACGGTGTCAGCCTGGATTCGCTCTCGTCGCTTGGAACACTGCCGGCGTGATTTGGCCGACGCCATCTTTGCCGACCGCCCGGTTTCCGCCATCGCGGCCCGCTGGGGTTTCACGGACGCATCGCACTTCTCACGTCTCTTTCGGAGTACATTCGGCGAGCCCCCAACCGATTTCCGCGAGCGGGTCTTGGGCGCCGGCACCGCGCTTGTTACCAAATCGTGATTTAGTTGAAAAACTCAACGAAATGACAAAAATCCCTTGATTTCTCAAGGGATTTTTCGTTCGTGCGCTGTGAGTCATGGATATTTCCGATACGTACAACATTTGGCGTAGACAGCCCGGGTGCTGTTGACTGAATATAGGTAGTGAGGGCTTCGTCCTTTTCTCAGCAACTGCAGTGAGGCAGTTTGTCAGATTCGTCTGATGAGCCTCTCACCGCACGCGATAAGGAAATGTCGGGTGCCCTCTCTCACCGACTCGGTAGGACTTCTACCGAGACTCTGGATAAAGTCGCAGCAATGTGACTGAAACTAACCGAGAGGCAATATCAATGCGCATTTCCAAGAAGGTGCTCGTAGTTGCCGCCGTTGCCGGCGCAGCTGCACTTGCACTCAGTGGATGTTCGGGAAGCGGTGGCGGCGGAGCTGCAACCGGCGAACCCATCCTCGTTAACTCGATCACTGACACGAAGGCATTCCCCGAGGCAGCTGCTGTTGCCACGGCCGTCTTCGAGCAGTACAACGCTGCCGGTGGCCTCAATGGTCGTCCCATCAAGCTCAAGACCATCGACGCACCTACGGGTGACGCTCCTGCTGCCGTCAACGGCGCTGCAGACTCCATCGGTGACCCCAACGTGGTCGCCATGGTTGGCTCGAGCACGTTCGGTGAGTGTGCCATCAACCACCAGGCATACATCGATGCTGGCATGGTTGCTTTCGTTGGAGTGGGTGTAGACACGTTCTGCTTCACCACGCCTAACATGGCAGCTGCCAACAACGGACCGCTGTTTGACATCTACGCCACCGCGTGGAACGCCATCCAGGATGGTTCGAAGGCTCCTTGCCTCGTGGCAAACGCAGCTGACCCCAGCACCAAGTACGGTTACGGCGAAGCAGTCAAGAACCTCGAAGCAAGCACGGGCGTAAAGTTCGCTGCTGTTGAGATTCCTGACGCTAACCAGGCCAACGACTACAGCACGAACGTTCTCACGGCTCTGGCAGCTAACTGTGACGCTCTCGTCTTCGGTGGAGTTCACCCCACTGTTGCCGCGATGATCGGTACCCTGAACACTCAGGGTGTCAAGCTTCCCGTTTACGTGCAGACCTCGTGCTACGACCCCGGATTCCCCATGGAGCCTGCAGTTCAGGCTTACCCCGGACTCGTTTCTGTTCCTGCAGAGCTCGCTCCTTCGGATGACCCTGCTAACGCAGACTTCCAGGCTCTCCTCGACAGCGGCGCTGTAGCTTCGGCTCCGACGTGGTCGTACTCGTTCCAGCAGGCAGGTTACCTGGCTGCAAAAACCTTCATCCACGTCCTCGAGTCGATCAAGGGTGACGTAACTCGCGAGTCCGTGGCTGCTGCTGCTAAGAGCGACGCTCCGTGGCCTCTCGAGAACCCGATGTGGGGTAACCCCTGGACCTTCGGTCCCGGCGAAACCCACCAGGCTAACTCGTCGGTCTACCGTGCCGACATCGAGGCTGGCTCGGGCGCATGGAAGTCAATCGGACCCTGGGTTCAGGCTGCCGAAATGAAGTGGAAAGACATCGCAGCAACTCCTGCTGGCTAGTCCACATCATTAAGAAATAAGGGGTGTGCGGGAAAGGTTATGCTTTCCCGCACACCGCTTTCTTCACCTCATCCACTATTCGTTAAACCAAACAGGGAGCACACCCAGATATGTTGCTGAATACCTTTGCGGGACTGACTCCGGGGGTGTTTTACGGGATCATTGGCATCCTGCTAACACTCATGGCGCAGTTGACCCGCACCGTAAATTTCTCGCAGATGGGGGTGGGAATGTTCGGCGGATACGTCGGCATGACCATGATTCAAAAACTCAAGATTGACATGTGGCTTGCCGCTCTTGTCGGTCTGGTGATTGCTGCAGTGCTCTCCGGCATCATCGGCTGGATTATCGCCACCTGGTTGCCCAACGCCCAGATCGCCACGCGATCAGCCGTTACCGTGGCGGCCTTGCTGCTTATCGTCGCGACGTCGTCAGTGCTCTTCGGCGCGAATCACAGCAACTTCAAACCGCTGCTGCAAAATAATGTGGCCGAATTCAACGTTGGCGATGTCAAGCTCTTTGTCTCGCAGAACTTCGTGGTTCTTCTCGTTCTGGCACTCGTCATACTCATCGGGTCATCCCTATTGCTGAAGCGCACCATGTTCGGTGTTCGCCTCCGTGCCATCTCCGACCGTCAGGCGGCGGCTGAACTGATCGGCGTCAACGTCAAGGTTCTCAACGTTGGTGTCTGGGTCGTCTCCGGCGCGCTGATTTCAATCACGATTTCGTTCATGCCTGCCAGCATCAGCAACGACTACATTTCCTTCTCGCTCCTCGTCATTGCGGGGTCCGCAGCCGCGCTCGTGGGTGCTTTCAAGAACCCGTGGTTGGCTCTTCTCGGTGGCGTACTGATTGGTGTTTTGCAGGGCTTTGTCTCTGCTCTCCCAGCTTTGGCCGCCTACAAGGAATGGGTTACGTTCATTTTGATTCTCGTGTTCCTCCTCTGGAACCAGCGCAAGGAGGTTTGGGATGTCGCTCGCTAACTCAACCAAGAAAAAGGCTGCGGCACAGTCGTCGCAACCGGGTGCACGTTCATTTGTGAAGCCCTCGTTCATCCACAGCCCTTGGGCGCCGGCAATCTTGGGTGTGGCATTTGTTATTGTCGCCATCCTGGTTGGTCTCTTGCTCGGCACCGTGACTGACTTCGGCTACACCCGCATGGCGCAGATCCTGATCATGATGGTTCTGTTGTTGGGCCTTGGTGTCGTCACCGGTACTGCCGGCATGATCGCTCTCTGTCAGCTCTCCTTTGCCGCGGCGGGTGCTCTGGTCGTGGAGTACATGGCGCTATATCACATCGGTGATTACTTCGGTCAGTGGTCGTTCTTCTTCTACATGATCTGTGGAACGTTAGTTGCCATGGTCATGGGTCTGATTGTGGGCCTCCCTGCTCTGCGTCTGCGTGGCGTCAACTTGGCCGTGGTTACTCTGAGCCTCGCCTTCGTGTTTGACATCACCATCGTGGGTATTGGATTCCCGGCGCAGAAGACCGGAAAGTTCATCGACCGCCCCTTTGGCATCGCCGGTTCTAACGATGCTTCGGCCCTGGGTGCCACAGCCTTGGTCATTCTGGTCATTGCGGCCGCCATCGCCGTCGGCGTTGTTTACCTGCAGCGCAGTCGTTGGGGTTCGTCGTGGAAGATGGTGGCGTTCTCTGAGCGTGGTACTGCCTCGGCGGGTATGAACGTCCAGGTTGCCAAGCTCAGCGCCTTCATTGTGAGCGCGGCAGCGGGCGGTCTTGCTGGTGGACTTTTCGAAATGATTTTCCGCCAGGGCGTTACGACCATCTATGGTCCTTACGCCTCGCTTGTGATTTACGTGTTGTCCGCCGTGGTCGGCTCGTACCTCGTCGACATGGCGTTCTTCGGTGGAATTCTTTCCGTCATCATTCCGTTCATCTTGACGCGACTCAGCTGGCCACTCTACATCGGTGACATGCTCTTCGGTGTTCTGGGAATCCAGGCCCTCACTACGGGCTCCAACCTGGGTGAAGACATTCGCCGCGGTATCCGAAAGCGCGGTCGCGCGGCAAAGCTGGAAGCGATTGCTGACGTTCCCCGCGAGGCCATCAAGATTGCCACTGTGCCGATCCCCAAGGGCACGGGCAAGCCGCTTCTGGTGGTCAAGGACCTGGGCGTTCAGTTTGGCGCTGTTAGCGCCAACGCCAATGTCAACGTCACGGTGTCAGAGGGAACCATTCTGGGTCTCATCGGACCGAACGGAGCCGGTAAGTCAACATTTATCGACGCCGTCACGGGCTTCTTGCCCCACCACACCGGATCCGTAGAAATTGACGGACTGGCGATTGACAAGAAGTCGCCGAGCTTCATTGCTCGAAACGGCGTACGCCGCACCTACCAGCAGGATCGGGTCCCCTCGACCCTGACGGTCGGTGCTTACGTTCGCTTTGTTACGGGCGGCAAGGCGACGCGTGCCGAGATTGATGAGGTGCTCGACTTCTTTGAGTGCCCCACGTACTACTCGCCGCTGAGTCTCGTTGACGTGGGAACAAAGCGCCTCATTGAGGTTGCTGCCGGCGTGGCCGCCAAGCCGAAGGTGTTGCTCTTGGATGAGCCCGCAGCCGGCCTCGACCACGAACAGCACATCGCCTTCGGTGAGCGTCTTCGCCAGGTGCCCACCAAGTACGGCGTTACGCTCCTGATCATTGAGCACGACCTCGACCTGGTTCGTAGTGTGTGCTCCGAGATCACGGTGCTCAACTTTGGTGAAGTTCTCGCCTCGGGTTCGCAAGAAGCGGTCCTCTCAAATCCTGAAGTTCTCAAGGCCTACATGGGTGAAACGGAGATGCTGTGAGTCTCGTACTGAATGATGTAACGGTCAGCCGAGGTGTTGGACCGGTAATTTCCAACGTCACGCTAGAAGTCAAGCCAGGACAAATCACCACTCTGGTGGGCCCGAACGGTGCTGGCAAGACCAGTCTGATCGAGTCCATCGCGGGAGTGATTATCCCCAGCTCCGGAAGCGTGGTGATGAACGATGTGGACATCACCAAGTTCTCAAAGCGCAAGCGCTCACGCGCCGGTCTCGCGATTGTGGAGCAGGGACGCATGATTTTCCCGTCGCTCACCGTCCGCGAGAACCTGCAGCTCACGGCTCGGACGAAGTCCGACTTCGACGAGGCCATGGCCCTGTTCCCCGAGCTTGAGAAGCGCATGAACAACAACACGGTTCTCCTCTCCGGTGGTGAACAGCAGATGGTGGTGCTGGCTCGCGCGTTTGCGTCGAAGCCCAAGTACCTTCTGCTCGACGAGATGTCGCTGGGTCTGGCTCCCGTCGTATTTATGCGACTGCTTCCGGTCATCGAGGGCATTGCCAAGTCAGGCGTGGGAGTTCTGCTCGTTGAGCAGTTCGCTCACCTCGCACTGGGTATCGCCGAGGATGCCATGGTCGTCACCAGTGGTCGCGTGTCGTACCACGGTTCGCCCAAGAAGCTCACGAGCGATGCCGAACTCATGCGCAAGTCCTACATGGGTGAGTAGTTCGACAGTTCTCTAGCGAGGGGCCCCGCCGATGAGGTGGGGCCCCTCACTGTTTGCGGGTGGGACAAGAGAGGTTGGCCAGACTCCCGCACAGCCCCTTGCGTGGCTCAACTGCCGCTAGGGTGCCGGCGACAGGTTGAGCCCGCCCGCAACCCACAGAGGTTGGCCGGTCATGTAGGGCATATCTCCTGAGGCGAGCGTGGCGATCGCAACGCCGACATCCTCAGGCTGGCCCCAGCGAGGCACGGGGACGCGTCCGTCAGCAATCCATTCGTCGACGGGAGTTTTACCTGCCGACGCAATCATGGCGGTCTGCATGAAACCCGGTCGGATCTCGTGCACGAAGATACCCTCACGGCCCAGCCGCTGGGCGAAGAGTTTGGTCACCATGCTCAGTGCGGACTTGGTCACGCAGTACTGTGCTCGGTCGATGTTCACCATTTCGGCGGCAATCGAGCTCACGATGATGATGCTCCGATAAGCATTGTCGATGGTCGGCGAGGCGAGAAGCCGGTTGGCGAAGGCCTGGGTGAGAAAGAAGGTCCCACGCAGATTGATGTCTACGGCGCGATCGAATGCCTCGGGACTCAGGTCGAGGACATCGGTGAGTGGGCGCGCGGCAATTCCGGCATTGTTGACCAGGCAGTCCAAGCGTCCAAAGCGGTGCTGTACCGACTCAAGGAGGGAGTCATGGGCGGAGAGGTCCGCAATGTCGAGTTGGTAGTACTCGAATTCGACTCCTTTCAGCTTGATGGCGTTGAATACGCCAGGGTCAATTTCGGACGCGGGTTCGAGGTCCACAATGACGATGTTGAATCCTCGGTCGGCGAGAGCGAGGGCGGTACCGAGCCCAAGTCCCTGCTTGCCACCCGTAACGATTGCTGTGGGTCGTGAGATGGTCATTTTTTCTCCTTGGCTGAGTATGTGGCGACCCGAGGGGTGATGAGCCGTTCAATATGCCGGGAAGCGTGAAGCAGTCGAGGAACTAGTTCCCGAATTCGTTCGTCATCCAGACGCGCATCAATCGCCGAAATCGATACGGCAAGCAGTGGTAAGGCGCCGTTTCGTAAGACGGGTGCTGCCATTCCCGATACGCCGGGCATCACCAAGCCGGGCCCTCCGCAGTATCCGGCACGCACAACCTGCTCCATCTGCGCACGCATTTGTCGGTCCGAGTGCTGCTCGTCCCACCAGCCTTCGGGGGCATCGGTAAGGTGCGCTGCCAATGCTCGCGATTGCGCTTCCGCACCCGTCGACGCAAGCAACGCGAGCCCCGAGTAGCTGGAGGTAAACGGTTTGACGTCACCTGGCTCGACCATGAGCGCACGAACGGGATATGAGCCCTCTGCGCGCACGAGATACCGCACACCGGCAAGTTCGCGGGCCGATATGTATACCGTGTCGCCCACGTCGTCAGCTAGTTCCTGAGCGATTCCGAGCAAAATCGGCAGATCCCAATCCGGCGACGGGGCGTTCAGCGCCATGAGGAAGAGTTCGTGGCCGAGCCGGTAGCGGGACGATTCACCATCTTGACTGACGAGTCCCTCAGCCGCGAGGTCTTTGAGAATCCGATGTGTCGTTGGGCGGGAGAGGCCTGTGTATTCCGTCAGGTCGGTCAGCCGGGCACCTTCAAGGCCCGCAGTAGCGATGGCCTGCATAATGCGGGAAGCGCGGGGGATGACACCAGAATCATTCATACAAAAAGTCCATTTATTGGACTATCAAATTCTAGGACTCTTCTTGCAAATGTACAAGTAACACGAAAAGATATACGCTAAGTGAAGTCCATCCAGCGTTGTAGTCACACAAAAAAGTCCAATTAGTGGACTATAGGGAATTGTTATGGATCAAGAGTTCGCCGGTCAGGTGGCACTCGTCACGGGTGCCGGTAGTGGCATCGGTCGCGCAACGGCGCATCGGCTGTCACGTGGCGGAGCCCGAGTCGTCGTCCAGGATCTCAACCGCGAAGCGGCAGAGAAAGTTGCCGGTGACATTGTTGACGCGGGCGGAGTTGCGCTGGCTCACGACGGTGATGTCTCCGACGAATCGCTGGCACCACGACTTGTGAACGCGACTCTCGAAGCGTTTGGATCTCTCGACATCCTGGTCAACAACGCGGGAATGGGGAGTGCACAAGTTCCGCTGTGGGAAGTTGACGTGGCCACTTTTAGCCGCGACGTCAGCATCAACCTCACCAGCCAGTTCATGATGATTCGCGCCGCGGTGCCGGGCATGATCGAGCGGGGATATGGCCGCATCGTCAATGTGGGCTCCGCCGCCGGTATGGAGGGTCATGCGCTCGCGGGAGGGTACGCAGCTGCCAAGGGAGGTGTGATCGCGATGACAAAAACGTTGGGCAAAGAATTGGCCACGACGGGCATCATCGTCAACGCCATTGCGCCCGCGCTCATCGCCTCATCGATGGTAAACGAGCCGTGGTTCACCGATGACGTGCGCAATAGTCTTCTTGGCCGCATTCCGATGGGACGTATGGGGGAACCCGAAGAGGCTGCCGAACTCATCGCGTTCCTGGCGAGCAACCGAGTCTCCTTCTCTACGGGCGCTATCTACGACCTTTCCGGCGGACGCGCCACTTACTGATTTGTCATTACCCCCGAACGCAATAGGAAGGCAGACCATGGCAGACAACGAACCGCCGATGTTTGCGGAATTCCTCAAGGACTCTCCCAAGAACTGGGGCAGGTGGGGGCCGAACGACGAAATCGGCTGTCTCAATTACTTGGGGCAGGCCGAGGCGCTGGCCGGCGCCGCCGAAATCCGCTCCGGCAAGTCGTTCACGCTCGGACTCGTCATTGGCAATCCGCAGGGCGAGCCCATGTGGCCAGGGCGGCGACCGGCACGCCGCGTTAACTCCATTGATCACGGGCACTGGGCAGCAGGTAAAGGGATCCCCATTCCCGGCGGAGTTGGCTATTCAGACGACATGCTCGTGATGGATATTCAGTCCTCGAGTCAGTACGACGCACTGGCTCACGCGTGGCACGACGGCCAGGTGTGGAACGGCTACTCGGCAGACACCACCGTGGGTGGTCATTCCATCGCGAGTATCGTGCCCATTGCTGAACACGGCGTCGTCGGCAGAGGCATTCTTCTAGATATGGCCAAGTTTCGTGGCAAGCGCGTACTCGACCCCGGTGAGACCTTCACGCACGAAGATCTCGTGGCGTGCGCCGCATCGCAGGGCGCCGAGATTCACAAGCGCGACATCCTGTTGGTGCACACCGGATGGGTCGCGTCGTACTACGACGGCGAATCAGCCAAGTTCTCGGGAAGTGACTTTATCGAACCCGGTCTGACCTACTCTCCCGAACTCGTGCAGTGGTTTCACGACATGGAGATCCCCAACTGGGTCACCGACACGATCGCCAACGAGGTCACGGTTGATCCGGGTACGGGGCTCAGTCTCCCCCTTCACCAAGCCCTCATGCGTAACCTTGGCGTGGTCTTTACCGAAATCCTCAACCTCACCCCGCTCGCCAACGATTGTGCCAGCGACGGTCAGTACACATTCCTGTATACCGCGGCTCCGCTCAAAATTCATGAGGCAACCGGCGCCCCGGTCAACCCCGTTGTGGTCAAATGACGACAACCCTTGTACCTGGCGCGGTAACAGGGGTCGTTGATGCCGACGGCACCCCTATTTCGTTTGAGGACTCCCGTGATCCCGGTGACGGTCGCACACCCATCGTGCTCGTGCACGGCACGGGTGGCTCACCCGCAACGCACTTCGGTTACATTTACCCATTGCTGGCCACTCGGGGACGGGTGATTGCCATCACGCTGGCAGATCCCGTAGGCCGAGGGGCTCACGACCTGCAAATCAGCGACTTTGTTGATCAGGTCGCAGGGGTCATGACACACGCGCTGAACGGTGAACGCGCCGCTCTCGTGGGGTATTCGCTGGGTGCGGTTGTGACTGCCGTTGTCGCCGCCAAGCATCCCGACCTGATTCACAGCCTCACGCTCGTCTGTGGCTGGGCGCAGACCGATACGCAACAGGTGCTGCGCAATGAGGTGTGGCGCGGGCTTCGAGTGAGTGGCGCCGACCTCATCAAGGAATTCAGCGTGTATTCCGCATTTGGTGGACCATTTCTCGCTGCGCGCACGCGCGACGAGATTCAGCCCGTCATCGATGGCGTGGTCATCACTCCGTTTACCGACGCTCAAATGGAACTTAATCGGCGCATCGACATACGCGACGAGCTCTCACGCATTCACGCGCCCACGGTCATCGTGGGGTGCACGTACGACCAGATGGTTCCCGTGCGGCATCAGAAGTACCTTTTTGGCGCCATCGACAATGCACGTTACACGGAGATTTCCTCAGGTCACGCAGTTGTTTTTGAGCGCCCTGCGGAACTCCTCCGCGTCATCGAACAATTCACCACTGCACCTGGCAGGTATCCGGCTGGCGCTGTTATCCCTGAACTGAAGCCGTAATGACGAAGGCCACAACAACGCCGGAAAAGACACGAACCCTGATCATCGGCACAGGATTCGCGGGTCTGGGTTTGTCGACGCGCATGAAGCGTGGGGGAGACAATGACTTTCTTTTGATTGACCGCGCTGATGACGTGGGTGGGACCTGGCGCGACAACACCTATCCCGGTGTGGCGTGCGACGTTCCCTCACATTTGTATTCGTTCTCATTTCGACTGAAGCCAAATTGGAGCCGCGTCTTCGCACCCGGAGGAGAGATTTGGGGATACCTGCAAGAGACCGCGCGCGACGAGGGTCTGCTGCCACACATTCGGTTCGGTGCTGCTCTCACATCGGCCGCATGGGACGATGCATCCCAGGCCTGGCACATCACAACGACAAAGGGTGACTTTATCTGCAACGTGCTGGTAACAGCAATGGGCCACTTGGCCGATGCAAAGTATCCCGACATCCCGGGTCTGACCGATTTCTCAGGACAGCTGATGCACTCAGCCGAATGGAACCACGACGTTGATTTTTCTGGCAAGCGCGTCGCGGTCATTGGGTCAGGAGCATCCGCGATTCAAATCACGCCGGGCGTAGCCGAGACGGCAAGCGAACTGGTTGTTCTGCAACGCTCGGCGCCCTACGTGATACCCCGACCAGATCGCGCCTATACCGATGCGGAACAGCGAGCTTTTGAACGCTCTCCAGAACTTATGGAGGAGCTCAGGGCGGATCTCTTTTGGGGCATGGAGTACAACTATGCCCAACGACGCGCAATACCCAGCGCCATCGCCCAAGCCTACGCATTGGCCAACGGTCATCGAACGTCACAAGTCGCCGACCCGGTATTGAATGCCAAACTCACGCCTGACTATGAGATTGGTTGCAAACGAATCCTCATTTCGAACGCGTACTACCCGTCTCTGCAGAAAGAGAATGTGACGCTCGAGGCTGCCGGGCTCGAGCGCGTTGAGGGCAATCTTGTTGTGAGCACAGCAGGAAATTCGTTCGAGGTCGACGTGATCATCTGTGCCACGGGATTCGAAGCCGTGGAGCCGCCCTTTGCTCCGCTCATTACCGCTCGCGGAAGGTCTTTGGCAGAGCACTGGTCCGACGGCATGATGGCATTTTCCTCGGTGACTCTGGCGGGTTTCCCCAATCTCTTCATCATGAACGGACCGAATACTGGTTTAGGCCACAACTCAGTCATTTTCGTTGTCGAAAGCCAGGTGGAGTTCATCATTCAGGTGCTCGCCTACATGCGCACGCAGGACATTTCTGTGGTTGAGACACGTCGCGATGCCGAGGAGTCATATGTTGCCCGCGTCCGCCACCGAAGTCAGGGTACAGTGTGGCTTGCCGGTGGATGCACCAATTGGTATGTCGATCCGCGGACGAATCAACTCACCGTGACGTGGCCGGATTACGCCTACGCGTTCCGAGAGTCGAACGGCACATTTGACGTAGCAGCTTTCGAGGTGGCTTAGGACCACTGGATGGCCGGCTTGCCGGCTGGACTGCTTGCCTCCTTGCCTGCGCGCGCAACATCTAACGAAAACCAGTGAAAGGTCCGCCTGACCGGCAAAACAGGCTCACGTAGAGCCTTTAGGCTGTCAGGGTGCCTTGTTGGCACTGTTTCGATACTCACAAGAACAGGCGGTTGGCGATGATTTCCGAAAAGGATCTGCTCGCGAAGGTTCCCACGCAGCTCTACATTGATGGCGTCTGGCAAGACGCCACGGGCGGCAAGACAATCCCCGTCACCGACCCCGCCACCGGTGAGGTTCTTGCCCACATCGCCGATGCCCAGCCCGAAGACGGCATCCGTTGCCTCGATGCTGCTGTTGCCACCCAGGACGAGTGGGCGCAGACCGCTCCTCGTGTTCGTGGCGAGCTTCTGCGCAAGGCTTTTGAGCGCGTTCAGGAACTCAAGGAAGAGTTTGCCCTACTCATGACCATCGAAATGGGCAAGCCGCTTCCGGAGGCCATCGGCGAGGTCAACTACGCGTCGGAGTTCCTGCGCTGGTTTGCCGAAGAAGCCGTGCGCATTACGGGCCGCTACAGCATCAACCCCGAGAACACTGGTCGCGCCATTGTGTCGTACCTGCCGGTGGGCCCCTGCTTCCTCATCACGCCCTGGAACTTCCCGCTGGCCATGGCCACGCGCAAGATTGGTCCCGCGCTCGCTGCCGGTAACACGGTCGTCATCAAGCCGGCCACACTGACCCCGCTCACCACGCTCTACTTCGTCAAGATCCTCGAAGAAGTGGGTGTGCCCAAGGGTGTCGTGAATGTGTTCACTACGAGCACCTCGTCGGCACTGTCGACGCCCATCATCGCCGACCCGCGCCTGCGCAAGGTCTCGTTCACCGGTTCCACACCCGTCGGCGTCACGCTCATGAAGCAGGCCGCCGAGAACGTACTACGCACCTCCATGGAGCTCGGTGGCAACGCCCCGTTCATCGTGTTTGAGGATGCCGATCTGGACAAGGCTGTTGAGGGTGCTCTGGCAGCGAAGTTCCGCAACATTGGGCAGGCCTGCACCGCAGCCAACCGATTCATCGTGCACGCCTCTGTGGCAGATGAGTTCGCCGCCAAGGTGACCGAGCGCGTCAAGAAGTTCCCGATTGGTCGAGGCACCGAAGACGGCGTCATTATTGGCCCGCTCATCGACGATAAGGCCGTCGCCAAGGCCGACGAGCTCGTGCAGGACGCCGTGGCCAAGGGTGCCACGGTCACCACAGGTGGCAAGAAGGTCGACCGTGTGGGTTCGTTCTACGAGCCCACTGTGGTCACGGGCGTCACCAAGGGAAGCAAGATCCTCACTGAGGAAATCTTTGGCCCGGTGCTCTCCATCACTACCTTTATCGACGAGAACGAAGCCATCGACATCGCCAACAGCACCGAGTACGGTTTGGCGGGCTACGTGTTCACGCAGGATTTGGCACGCGGCCAGCGTCTCATCGAGCGCTTGCAGACTGCCATGATGGGCTTGAACGTCGGCGTGATGTCGAACGCGTCGGCGCCGTTTGGCGGCGTGAAGCAGTCGGGTCTGGGTCGCGAGGGTGGCGCTGAGGGAATCTTTGAGTATCTCTCGGTGAAGTACACCATGACGCCCAACCCGTTTGCGTGAGCCTGATTCCGTTTATCAGTCTGAGCTAGCATCGAAGCGTGACCCCGAACCCTGACCCGTCAGATATCCGCTTTCGCACGCGCAAGTGGGTGCGCCCCGAAGACCTCAACGCCAACGGCACTCTTTTCGGCGGCAGCCTGCTCAAGTGGATTGATGAAGAGGCCACCATTTACGCCATTGTTCAAATGGGAAATCGTCGTGTCGTGACCAAAATCATGTCTGAGATTAACTTCGTGGCGTCCGCTCAGGAGGGCGACATCATTGAGATGGGCCTGACGGCAACCGATTTCGGCACGTCATCGCTCACCATGCGCGCCGAGGTGCGCAACATGATCACGCGCAACAGCATCCTCACCGTGGACCGCATCGTCTTTGTGAACCTCGGAGAAGACGGCCGACCGGCACCACACGGATACACCGAAGTCACGTTTGAGCGTGACCGCTTTCCTGACGCCTGACACCTGACGCCGAGCGCGTCGGGACGTGCCTAAACGAGCAGCTGGTGCTTGGCGAGGTCGCGGTAGAGCGGCGTCGACTTGACGAGCTCCGAGTGCGTGCCGATGCCCACGACCTTGCCGTTATCGAGCACGATGATCTGGTCGCAGTCCACCACAGTGGAGAGACGGTGCGCGATGATGAGCAGCGTGCGGTCAATCGACACGCGATCGATGGCCTCGCGCATCAGCTGCTCGTTCGCACCGTCAAGGCTTGAGGTTGACTCGTCGAGCAACAGGATGGGCGGAGCCGCGAGCAGTGCGCGGGCGATGGCTAGGCGCTGACGCTCGCCACCGGAGAGCATGATGCCCTCTTCGCCCACGGGTGCGTTGATGCCTTGGCGGCTGCGCTTGACGATGTTGCTGAGGTTGACCTCTTTGAGCACCGCACGGCACTCGTCATCGGTGGCATCTGGCTTGGCCAAGCGCAGGTTGTCGGCCAGCGAGCCGGCCAGCACGGGCGCATCCTGCTCGACGTAGCCAATCTGGCTTCGCAGGTCTTCGCGCGTGAGCTCCCGAATGTCGACCGAACCGAGCTTGATGACGCCCGACGACGGATCGTAGAACCGCTCGATCAGGTTGAGCATGGTCGACTTACCCGAGCCACTCGGACCCACAAGCGCGGTGCGCTGACCGTGGGGGAGCGTGAACGAGACGCCGGAAAGGATGATAGGGGCGACAAGCGGGGCTTCGGGGGCCGGCGCAGGCGCGGGTGCTGGCACGTCACCACGACGTGCAGCGCGTGCAGCTGCGCGCGCATCCGCCGCTACGGCGTCGTCGACCTCGGTCTGCTCGTCGTCCGTGGCGACGGGGAGTGGATAGGAGAACGACACCTTCTGGAAGGTCAGCGCGTTCTTCGACTTCTTCAGAAGAGTTCGGGCCTCGGCGCTCTGACTGTGTAGTGGCGCGATGTCGCGATCGTTTTCGCCCTCGCTGGGCAGCGCGATGATCTCCTGGATGCGGCCCAGGGCGCCGAGCGCAGCATTGACCGAGCTGATGGCGCCGAACGCCTGTCCGAGGGGCATGATCATGAGGAAGAGGAACAGAATGAAGGACACTAGCGACGCCACGGTGATGGCACCGTCGGCAACGCGGTATCCGCCCACGCCAAGCACGGTGAGGAACGCCACCTGCATGGCGATACCGGCTACGGGCACAACGAGCGCGGAAATTTTGGCGACGCTGATGCCCATCTTCCACGCACCGACCGCAGCAACGTCGACCTCGGCCACTTCACGGTCGGTGGCGTTGGCTGCGCGAACCGTGCGCACGGAGCTGATGGCGCGTTCCACGGCAGCAGCGAGCTCGCCCACTTTGGCCTGCGCCTTGCGGCTGGCCACGCGGATGCGACGTGACAGCACGGTGACGAGCGTTACGGCGATGATGACGACGAACAGTGTGAGACCGAGGAGCAGCGGGTCGATGATGATCATGGCAATGAGAGCACCGATGAACGTGAGCGATCCGCCGATGGCCTCAACGAGTCCTTGAGTCAGAACGGCACGAAGGAGTGTGGTGTCACTACCTACGCGCGAAACGAGGTCACCCGTGCGGCGGGTATCGAACTCGGCAATAGGAAGGCGGAGCATGCGCGACACCAGCTGACGACGCGATGACAGCACCACGCCCTCACCCGTGCGCTGCAACAGGTAGTGCTGAAATCCTGAGATCAGTGCCGAGGCAACGACGAGACCCACGAGTGCCCACACCAACAGGCCCATCGTGTCGCCTGCCGTCACACGAGTAATGACCTGGCTGACGAGCAACGGCTGACCGAGGGTTGCCCCAGCCCCAACGATGCTGAGGATGACCACCACGACGAGCACCTTGCGGTGTTCGAGGAGGTAGGGAAAGAGATTGCTGAACTTCGCCCGAGGCCCGCCTTTGGGCGCGTTGGCTCGAGAACCGCGACCGCGGCCCATGCCCATACTCATAAGGCTTAGCCGACCATGGCGGAGGTGACACCCAGAACAATGTTCACGAGGGTGAGACCACCGATGAGCCACAACACCCATGACGGGGCAACTGTGCGCTTACGGAAGACCAATGCCAGCACGTAGATAGCCACAGCGATGATGAACTTGACGCCAATACCGGCGTTGTTCACTTCCTCATCGGGAACCAGGTGTGCGGAGTAAATTCCCACGAGTGCGATGCCCGTGATCAGTTGGAGAAGTGCGCCGTCGAGCATGCCGCGGACAATGCGTCCCTGGCCCTTGACGGTGTCTTTGATTCCCACCAAGAACGAACCAAAAAGGTACGCCATTCCGATGAGGTGAAGGATGATGAGGATAGTCACGACGATGTTCATGGCTTTAGCCTACTTTGCAGCGAGTGAGCGAATGGTGAGAGCCGCCTGAACGGCCGCGGTTGCGGCCTCAGCGCCCTTGTCTTCCTTCGAACCCGGCAGCCCGGCCCGGTCGAGTCCCTGTTGCTCGTCGTCGAGCGTCAGCACGCCGAATCCCACGGGCTTGCCGGTGTCGAGAGCCACGCGCAGGAGGCCACTCGTTGCAGCATCCGATACAAACTCGAAGTGGGGCGTTCCCCCGCGAATAATCACACCCAGGGCCACCACAGCGTCGGCGCCACCGTTGAGTGCCGCCTGGCACACGACCGGCAACTCAAAAGAACCGGCACAGCGGACCAGCGTGTGCGTGGCGCCCATGGCGTCCAACGCGCGCTCGGCACCGGCAATCATGCCGTTGCTGATTTGGTCGTGCCAGAGTCCGGCAACAATCGTGACGTTCAGGCCTGTGGCGTCGACCGTGACCTGGGGCGAACCTTCTCCACTCATTTCGCAACAACCTTCTCTTCGGGAGTTTCCTCTATCTGGGCTTGTCCGCCGGGAAGCTTGTGCCCCATGCGATCACGTTTGACGTCGAGGTACCCGGTGTTGAAATCACCGAGGCCAACAACGAGGGGCTCGTAGCCCTCAATGTCGATGCCGTACTTCTCGAGCTGACGTCCCTTTTCCGGGTTGTTGCTCATGAGGCGAACGGATTCGACGCCCAAGTCTTTGAGCATGCGGGCGGCGGCCACGTAGTCGCGCGCGTCGGCCGGGAAGCCCAGGGCAAGGTTGGCATCCAACGTGTCGAGCCCCGACTCCTGCAGTTTGTAGGCCTTGAACTTGTTCACCAAGCCGATGCCGCGGCCTTCGTGTCCGCGCATGTAGAGCACCACTCCGCCCTCGCGCACAATCATGCGCAGGGCTTCGTCGAGTTGTGGGCCGCACTCGCACTTGAGCGACCCCAACGCTTCGCCCGTGAGGCACTCCGAGTGCACCCGCACGAGCGTGCCGTGAGGCGCAGGCGTGCCCGAGACGATTGCCACGTGGTCGGTGCCTGTGGTGTGGTCGTGATAGCCGCGCATGATGAGGTCGCCGTATTCGGTGGGAACTTTCGTTTCAACGATGAACTCCACTCGGTTACGGTCGAGGTCTTCCGTCGGTCGCGCCTCATCCGGGTGTGCCTCGAGGTACTCGGCGATGGCGGCTACCGTGGTGACGGCAAGTCCCTCGCGCGAGGCCAAATCAACGAGTCCCGGCATGCGCATCATGTCGCCATCATCATCGAGGATTTCGGCGATGACTCCAACTGGTTCGAGCCCGGCAAGCCGAAGTAGGTCGACGGTGGCCTCGGTGTGACCGCCGCGTTCGCGCACGCCACCATCGACGGCTCGCAGGGGCAGAATGTGGCCCGGGCGAATCAGATCGTGTGACGTCGATTCGGGGTTGGCGAGTGTGCGCAGGGTGTGCGCACGGTCGCTCGCGCTAATTCCCGTCGTGACTCCCTGTGCGGCATCCACCGTCACTGTGTACGCCGTGGTGCGCGTGTCCTGATTGCGTTCCACCATGATGGGCAGGTTCAACTTATCGGCAATGTCACGCGGCATGGGAGCGCACAGCAGACCGGACGAGTGGCGCACAATCCACGCAATCCACTCCTTGGTGGCGAACTGAGCGGCCATGACAGCGTCGCCCTCGTTCTCGCGACCTTCGTCGTCGGCAACGACGACCGGTTTGCCCGCGCGGAGCTCGTCGAGCACCTGGGGGAGGGGGGTGAGACTCATGAGTGGTCTCCCTTCTGATGAAGTCCAAAGGCGAGCATGCGCGCCACGTGTCGGGCAACGATGTCGGTCTCGATGTTCACCACATCGCCAGCGACGCGGTCACCGAGCGTGGTGGCGGTGAGCGTTTCGGGAATGAGGGACACCTCGAACCACTGCTCTTTCTCGCGTGGAGCACTGATAGTGCTCACCGTGAGCGAGACGCCGTCGACCGTCACCGATCCCTTGTCCACGAGCAGGGGCGCGAGTTCGGGAGTGAGCGCAAAGCGCACCACGCGCCAGTCACCACTTTGCCGAACGTCCAGCACGGTCGCTGTGCCGTCGACGTGCCCCTGGACGATGTGGCCGCCCAGACGCGTTCCGGCGTGCGCGGCCCGCTCGAGGTTGATTTTACGTCCGGCTGCAACATCCTCGAGGGCACTCACCCGCAGGGTTTGCCCCATCACATCGGCCGTAAAGGTGTCCGCGGTCTGCTCAATCACCGTGAGGCACACGCCGCTACAGCAGATGGAGTCACCGTGTCCGGCGTCGCTGAGCACCGTGCCCGCCTTGATGGTGAGGCGCACGCCGTCGTCCGTCGGCGTGACGGCAACAACCTCGCCCTGTTCTTCGATGAGTCCGGTGAACATTAGGCGGCCTTTCGTGGGGTTGCTTCGATGAGCAGATCGCGACCCACGTGGGTCACGCTCTGAATATCTATGTCGATGCGATCGGCGAGTGTGGCAATGCCGAGGTCGCCCACGGCAAGGCGGGGTCCGCCCAGCAGCAACGGCGACACGAACACGTAGAGTCGATCAACCACTCCGGCGGCGATAAACGCACTTGCCAGGGTGGGGCCGCCTTCGACGTACAACGACCGGATGTTGCGCTCGCGCAGGGACTGAAGGCCGGCCGCGATGTCGCGGTGGCCGATCACGATGGGCGCCTCGGGGTGGTTGAAGATCGTGGCATCCGCAGCAATGGGGCGCTCGCCGAAAATCACCGGCACAGGCTGCTTGGCGTGAAGACCGCCATCGTCGGTGCGCGCGGTCAGTGAAGGGTTATCGTCGAGGACCGTGCCCGTTCCCACGGCGATGGCGTCGGCTGCGGCGCGCTGTTCGTGTACGAGGTTCCGCGCCACGGTGCCCGAGATCCACTGGCTGGTGCCGTCGGCGGCGGCCGCGCGTCCATCGAGCGTCATGGCCCACTTCACGGTCACGTGGGGGCGGCCCAGACGAGCCGCCGTGAGCCAGGAGTGCTGGTGCGCGGAAACGGTGTCTTCGAGAACACCACCAATCACCTCGACACCGGCCTCGCGCAGTCGCGTGGCGCCACCGGAGGAGGCATGACCGGGATCAGTCGCTGCATAAACGAGTCGAGAAATGCCGGCGTCGATAACGGCCACGGCGCAGGGGCCGGTGCGGCCGGTGTGGTTGCAGGGTTCGAGCGTGACCACGAGCGTGCCTCCGCGTGCCTGCTCGGGGGTGACCTGAGACAGGGCATCAATTTCGGCGTGCGGAGTTCCCGCGCCCCGGTGCCATCCCTCAGCAATGACCTCGCCGGCGGAGTTCAGGAGGACGGCGCCTACCTGGGGGTTGGCGTCGCGGCTCGGCCCGTTCTCTGACAGTTCGATTGCACGACGCATGAGGGCCTCGAGGGCCTCAGCCCCGAGGGGCGACGTCGACTGGTTCTGCGCCATCTGCCGTTTCCGTTTCGCGAGTGTGAATTCTTGTCGCGACGTACTCCGGGGAGACGGCTGAACACCACGGGTGCACAACACATCATTCACAGGCGAACCTGTGACGCGCTACCTACCATCCGGACTTTAACCGTCGGTCCTGGAATTCCACCAGCTCGGCCTGTGAGAGGTCATCCGGGTGGATGTTTCTCAAGGTTCGCGGACTTTTACCGCCGGCTCAGATTTTCACTGACCCCGGAGCGCGTTGCTCTTAGTGAGAACAAGTGTAGCCCCAGAAACATTCCCCGGGCTGACAAAGTTCCTCCGAGCATTTTTCTGCCGTTACCGGTGCAATTCACGCGGGAGCACTGCCCGCTCAGCGGAATGCCCCTACGCGGGGAACCGACCTACGCTCGTGGAAGGAGACCGATGAGGTCGTAGACGCGGGCCAAGGTGGCGTTGGTCACTTCGGTCGCGCGGTCCGCGGCCGCTCCCAAAATGCGGTCGAGTTCGGCCGGGTCGGCAAGAAGCTCGTTGGTGCGTTCGCGAATGGGTTCGAAGCTTGCCGTGACCACCTCGGCGAGGTCCTTCTTGAGTGCGCCATAGCCACCACCCGCGTACTGGGCCACGAGGTCGTCAACACTGCGCCCGGCGAGAACCGAGTAAATCGTGAGCAGGTTGGCCACACCGGGCTTGGCGGCGCGATCGAAGCGCACCTCGCCGTCGTCATCCGTCACGGCCCGCATGACCTTTTTGGCCGTCACCGCAGGATCATCGAGAATCTTGAGCAGGCCAGCCTCGGTCTCGGCCGACTTCGACATCTTGGCCTCGGGGTTCTGCAGGTCAAATATTTTGGCTGTTTCTTTGAGGATGTGGGCCTCGGGAACTGTGAACGCTGTGCCGAATCGTGAATTGAATCGCAGGGCCAGGTCGCGCGTGAGCTCGAGATGCTGGCGCTGGTCCTCTCCCACGGGAACCACATTTGCCTGATAGCCAAGGATGTCGGCCGCCATGAGGATGGGATACGTAAAGAGGCCGACACTCGACCTGTCGGCGCCCTGCTTGGCCGACTTGTCTTTGAACTGCGTCATGCGACTTGCTTCGCCAAAACCCGTGATGGTGTTCAGCACCCAGGCCAGCTGAGCGTGCGCGGGCACGTGCGACTGGATGAACAGTGTGCTCTTGGCGGGGTCAATTCCAGCGGCGATGTACTGGGCGGCCGTCGACCGCGTGCGCTCGCGGAGTTCCTTCGGATCCTGCGGCACCGTGATGGCGTGCAGATCGACGACACAAAAGAAGGCGTCGAACTCGTCTTGCATGGCGACCCAGTTGCTGAGTGCGCCGATGAAGTTGCCCAGATGCAGGGAATCGCTCGAGGGCTGCATTCCGCTGAGGATGATGGGCTTCGACATGCCTCAATTCTAAGGCGCGAAAAAACGGTGGCCCCGCTCATCCGAGCGAGGCCACCGTGAGATTCAGGCGGTTGCTATGCCCGTCGACGACGGATGAGGACGATGCCACCCGCCAGAAGGAGGAGGGCAGTGATTGTCCCGACAACGGTTGCCAACGAGCTCACTCCCGTGTCGGGCAGAACGGGGTCCGGTATGGGTGAGGCGAAGATGATGCCCGTCGACTCCCCGTACCAGCTTCCTGTTGTCGGGTCTGTGAAGGCCCCTTGTTCGACCAATTCGAACGAGGCTCCATCGATAGTGGGCAGGGTAGCCGAAGCCAACATTGACGCATCGTCGGAGTCACCGTTGTCCGTCTGGTACCAGAGGGTGCCGTTGCTATCAAAGTCGAGCCCCCAGCAGTCGCCGCTGCCGAATCCCCACTCATTGGTGTTGCAGTTCGAGGTGTAGGAGACAATGACGGAAGCATCAGTGAGCGAAACCTCAGAGAGTTGGCCAGCTCCCTTGGGTTCCTGCGCGTAGACCTTGCCCGTTACGGGGTTGTAAGCCATGGCGCTTGTTCGTGTCGGAAGGGTACCCACGAGTGTCGCGACTGTGGGGTCGCTCGCGGTGGCGCCCAAACTCAGGGAGTAAAGATCTGCTGGAGTTGAGCGAGTGAACATGAAGTACTCGCCCGTTTGTGACACAAAAATTCCGTTCACGTTCGTGAAGGCGTTCCCCGAAACGGTGATGTCTCCGTTGCCCACTTCAGCGAGGGCGCCCGTGGTCACATCGACGCTGAAGAACGTGTTCGTGGTCATGTCCCACGCGTAGTACTTGCCGTCAACAATGTTGTAGGAGCCGTCAGCGAAGCAGTTGTCCGAGCTGTACGCCGTGCCGCCAATACCGGTCGACGTTCCGTCCGAGGCGAGGGAGTTGAGATTAGCTACGGGGTCGCCCGCGTGGTCTTCACAGGGGAGTGCAATGTACGTGTCCGTCGACGGCAGTGTGGCAGAGGCGAATGCCGGGGTGGCCGCAAGTGACGCAAACACCAGCCCCAATCCAACTGCGGGCGCAAGGATTTTTTTCATGAGGATGTACAACTTTCGGGAAGAGCGACTAAAACCTTTTCAGCGAAAAGTCTATTAGTAGGTCACGCACGGCGACCTACCGAAAGTCACCCTGTGTATTCCTCTCGAACGGCCGCACGCCGGTTAGAGGGTGTAGTCCACGACCACGGGCGTGTGGTCGCTCCAGCGCTGGTCGTACGCGGCGGCGCGATCGACCGCATAGTTCCTCACGGCGGCCGCGAGGGCGGGAGTATCCAGGTGGTAGTCGATGCGCCAGCCCGCATCCGTGTCGAAGGCTTGGCCACGCCACGACCACCAGGTGTAGGGCCCGGGCACTTCTCCGGCAGCGACGCGTCCCACGTCCACCCAGCCCAGACCCGTTCCCGAGGTTCCGTCGGCGCACTCTACGGTTTGGCCGGCCGCTCCGAGGATGCGGTCAAAATAGGCGCGCTCGCGGGGCAGGAAGCCGGCACGTTTCACGTTACCCTTCCAGTTCTTGATGTCGAGTTCGCGGTGGCCGACGTTGAGATCGCCCACGACCGTGGCAAATTTATGATCGCGAGCGAGCTCGACCATGCGCACCTCCATGGCGTCGAGAAACTTCCACTTCTCTTCTTGCTTGGGGGTGTCGACCTCTCCCGAGTGCACGTAGCAACTCACCACGGTGACGGTGGCGTCGCCCACGCGGTAGTCGGCCTCGAGCCAGCGACCCGCCGTGTCAAAGTCGTCCGCGCCGATGGCGACGCGGTGGATCTCTGCGGCACCGCGGCTCGCGATTGCAACGCCGGCGCGCCCCTTGGCCGTGGCGGCATCGTGCAGGATGTTCCATTCGGGCCCGAGTAATTCCTCGAGATCACTGGTGGCGGCTCGAACCTCCTGAAGCGCCAGGATGTCGACGTTGCGCTCGTCGAGCCACGCGCCCATTCCCTTGCGGAAGGCGGCACGTACGCCGTTCACATTGACGGTGGCAAGGCGTAGTGAGGTCATGCGAGAGATTCCTTTTTCCGTGATGAGTGTTGCGATGTGTGGGCACCGTGAGAAGTGTCGACGTGTGCGATGCCGGCGTCGTCCATCCCGACGACGATCCATGCCACCGAGATCAAGTACGTGCGCGCCACCAAATTGAACCAGATGAGCAGGCCGATGAGAACGGCGAAACCAGCGAGAAGCGGGTTGCGACCCGCCCCGTTAAGCAGGAATCCCTCAGCCAACTTGAGGATTCCCAACGCGATTCCGCCGAGGAAGGCACCAACCCAGAGCCGTCGTGCGGGAATCTTCACGGCGCTCAGCAGGCGGATCAGGCTCGCGAGCAGGGCCGTGTCAAACATCAGGAGGACCAGTGCGGTCACCGCACGGATAGCGATGGAGAGTGTCGCACTGTCGGTAATGCCCAGAACTTCGAGCAACCACGAGAGCGATGCCGTTGACAGGAGTGAGATGACCGTACTCACCACGATGGCGAGGCCGAAAATCAGCGCGATGCCGAGGTCTCGGGATTTGCGCAGAACGAAGTTGCCGGTTTCCGGCAGGAGATCGAACATGCGTCGCATGGCCACACGTGTGTAGTCGAGCCAGTTGAGGGCCGTGTACCCCACGATGAGGAGCGAGACGGCGCTGGTGATGCCCAAAGTTGTCCGGGAGAGCAGTTGGTCGGGGTGGATGAGACCGTCGGGAGAGAGGAGCCCGGGAACGAGGGACGCGATAAAGGCTTCAATAGCCTGGAGCGCCGCCGTGTTGCCCGCCAACACGAATGTGGCGAGCGAGAAACCCACCCACACCGCGGCGAACGTGGCGAACAGGGCTTGGAAAGACATTCCGGCTGCCGAGAGGTCGCCACCTCGTAAGGAGTAAACCCGGTAAACGCGATAGGGCTTGAGCGAGGTCACCCACGCCCATGCCCGCTTCACATGACTATCCTACGAGTCCCAGTTCCTGCAGCTTCGACGTGAGTTCGGCGTCGGTCGGCTCGACCTGAACAGATCCGTCGGGAAACGACAGAACGGGGGTGCTCTTGCGTCCCGCAAGTTGTTCCGCCACGGCGGCGGCCTCGGTCACAACCTCGAGATCGATGAAATCGAAGTGCACACCGTTGTCGTTGAGTACCTTCTTCGATCGGTTGCAGTCGGCACACGTGGTGGTGCCAAACATGGTGATGTTCTTCTCGTTGAGCTCCATCGGTTCTCCCTCTGTCTTGTTGGATTGATGTGTTTGCGTTGAACAGTGATGAGTTCTCTGGACGAGGTCTAGCGGGCCATGAATCCGCCGTCGATCGGCAGGTTGACGCCTGTGACCCAGGTTGACTCGTCACTGGCAAGATACAGCACACCGTAGGCGACATCCATCGAGACGCCCAGCCGGCGAATGGACTGGGCTGCCGTGTTGACTTTTTCGTACTCCGCGAGCCCGCCGGGGAAGGCGTTGGCGATGCCCTCAACCAGGGGTGTGAGAACGGTGCTGGGGTGAACGGAGTTGACCCGGATGTTGTACTTTCCGTAGACGGCGGCATCCTGCTTGGTCATCATGGTGACCGCGCCCTTGGCCACGTGATACGCGGTGAACTCGTCGTTGCCGGTGAGTCCGTAGATCGACGAGAAGTTGATGATGGATCCGGATTTCTGCGCCATCATGAACGGCAGGGCGTGCTTGGTGGAGAAGAAAACGCCCTTCACGTCGACGGCAAAGAGGGCGTCCCACTCCTCCTCGGAGAGTTCGTGCGTGGCCTTGTCGACACCGATTATTCCCGCACAGTTGACCAGCACATCGATGGTGCCAAACTCGGCCCCAATCTCGGCGTAGGCCGCCGCGATGGCCTTCTCGGACGTCACGTCGAGAGCCCAGAATTTGGCCCGACCGCCCTCCGCAATGATGCCGTCGGTCACTTCCTGTCCGGCATCACGGTTGAAGTCGGTGACCGCCACAATCGCACCCTCGCGCGCGAAGAGTTCTGCGGTGACGCGACCCATGCCGGAGCCGGCTCCCGTGATGACGGCGACCTTGTTCTCGAGTCTGCCCATGTTGTTCTCCGTGTGATGTTCGAATTGATGTGCGTGCCAGACAGACACGCGAGGGGAAGAGTGACGGGCCTGTCAGTCATTATGTTTCTGAACTGGCAGGCCCGTCTCAATCGGGATCTGGGGGCTAGACCCGATCAGTCACCAGGGGGCAGTGGTGATCTGTGGGGGTTGTCCGGCTAGGCGAACTCGGGGGCCCGGAACGAGCGGTAGTCGTCGGCGACTGCCTGACGGCAGTAGTCCTGGTAGACCTGGCCTCCGCCCATGTACACCTGGATTTCCCGTGGCTTGCCGGGAACATTGTCTCCCAGGAACCAGGCCTTGGCCTTCTTTCCCTGTTCGTACATGACGGTAGCCTTGGCGGCCCGCTCCGACTCCTTGCCCCACCATTCCTCCGACTCCGGAGTTGCCTCGAGAACGGCGATGTTGTTCTTGCGAGCAAAGTCGATGGCGTTGGCCATCCACTGTGCGCCCAGCTGAATGGGGACGGGCAGGTTGGAGTAGGGAGTCTGGGGTCCAAGCGACACCATGAAGTTCGGGAAACCGTTGTACATGATGCCCAAGTTGCCGCCGATTCCGTCGACCTTGAACTTGTCGCGAAGCACCTCGCCACCGCGGCCCACAATGTCCAGGCCCGTGAGGTTTCCGGTCATGGCATCGAAGCCCGTCGCGCAAATGAGAACGTCGAGCTCGTACTCCTTGCCGTCGACAATCAGACCCTTCTCGGTGATCTCCGTGATGGGGTTCGTCTTCGTGTCGATGAGGTGAACGTGCGGCAGGTTAAACGCGTCGTAGAAGCCGAATCCCGTGGGAACGCGCTTTCCGTTGAACGAGTAGTCCTTCGGGCAGAGGAGTTCCGCGGTGGCGGGATCCTTCACGATTTCGCGGATCTTGCCACGGATGAACTCCGAGGCGAGCTCGCTCGACTCGTGGTCGGTGGCGAGGTCGTTGAAGCACTCGTTGGCGAAGTGGAATCCACCCTCATCCCACTTGCTCTCGAAGATGCGCTGACGCTCCTCGGGCGTGACCTCCTTGGCGCTGTACTGGGCCGGAACCATGTCCACACCGAAGGGGTGGTTGGCCGCGCGTTCCCAGATTTCGTCGTAGGTGGCACGCACGTGGGCGAGCTCCTCGGGTGTCACTTTGGGGTTGGTCGCCGCAACAATGAAGTTCGGCTGGCGTTGGAAGACATAGAACTCACCGACCTCGGGGGCAATGGTGGGTGTGATCTGGATACCCGAGGCGCCCAGACCGATCAGGCCAACCCGCTTGCCCTTGAGGTCGACGCCTTCGCGCGGCCATTCGGCGGCGTGCAACAGTCGTCCCTTGAACTTTTCGCGTCCCGGAATGTCTGGCCAAATGGGGCGAGAAAGCACACCCATGCCGGAGATGAAGTAGGTCGCCGTGACCGTGCTTCCATTGCTCAACGAGACGTCCCACACGTTGTCTGCTTCGTTATAGACAGCTTTCGTTACTCGGGTGTTCAGCATGATGTCCTTGCGCAGGTCGAGGCGGTCTGCCACGAACTGCAGGTAGCTCAAGACCTCTTTACCCGAGGGGTAGCGTTCGGTCCACGCCCACTCCTCGCGTACCTCCTTGGAGAACGAAAACGAGTAGTAGCTGTACTCGGAGTCAGTGCGCACACCGGGGTAGTTATTCCGCCACCAGGTTCCGCCGACCTCGGATTCGCCGTCGACAACGATTGTCTTCAGACCCTTTTCGCGGAGGTGGTGCAGAACGGCGAGTCCGGAGAATCCGGCGCCGATGACGAGAGCGTCATAATCGGGTTTCGTGGTCATGGGTTTCCTTTCGTGAGGTTTCTGTTCAACATGCCGACGGCGACAGTTGACGTCGTGAAGTGGTGATTACTTTCGGCCGGCGTGATACCAGGCGGCCATGCGGGCAATTTCTTCATCGGCCCGAGGGTGATTGCCCGCGAGGAAGGGGTACACGTGTTGCATACCCTCGCCGATTGAGAACGTCACGTCGACACCGGCGGCAATCGCCAGTTCGTTGAGACGCACACTGTCGTCAAACAGCGACTCGATGTCTCCCGCGCAAATGTACAGCCGCGGGAATCCGGCGAAGTCTTGGTACAGCGGGTTAGCCATGGGGTTGGTGGGGCTCGTGGCACCCTCGATGTACCGATCGATGTTTCCCTGAAGTCCCTCGCGGGTGATCAGGAAGTCGGTGTCGTTGTTCGTCTCGATGGTGATGCCGTTGTTCTCCATGTTGAGCCACGGAGACATGGTGATTACCTGGCGAGGCAGGGGCAAGCCTTGGTTCTTCATCTCGAAGACCATGCTGAGGGCCAAGTTGCCGCCGGCGCTGTCGCCCACGGGGGTGATGTCCTCAGGCTTGATGCCGTCAGCCAAGAGTGCCTTATAGATATCCACGCCATCGTGAATTTGTGCCGGGAACTTGAATTCCGGCGCACGTCGGAAGTCCGCGATGAAACACACGGCACCAAGGCCCTTGGCGAGGTGACCGCCCAACTTGCGGTGGCTCGCCGATGATCCGAGTGCGAATCCGCCACCGTGCATGAGGATAAGCACCTGCGTGGGATCGGAACCTGCGGGGGTTGCCAAGATCCCGGGAACGCCGCCAATGTTCGTACTCTGGTACGTGACGTTCTCTGGCTCTGCCGTCGCGCGCTGCCAGTCGTCGAAGATCAGGCGCAGAAGTTCGGTCGACAGTGGGGTGTCACCCAACTTGCCGAGCTCGATGATCCAGTGATCGTAGATTTCGCCCAGAAGGTCTGTCGGCCGTGGTGCCGCCATGGTTCGCTCCTCAGTGAGTCATTAGGGGTTGTTGCGTCTCGCACAGGGTTTGTCTATTGCGAAAGTGCGACGACAGTTACCCGTGTTGTTTTAGATTGCCCTGACTTGCCGGGGCGTAAAAGGGTTGTCTCAAATTGAGTCACTTCGTTCGCAACGTGACTCATACAGTTTGCAGGATTTGCTGAGAGAGTGAAGAAACACCGGGGCACCCGCCTCGGATTCGGTTACCCCCTTCGCCCCGTTGGAGGTAGCCGGAGCAAGTTATTACCGAAACTGAAGAACAACCGCACGGTCAAAGCTGACCACCTCATCGCCTGGCGACGAGGGCGACCACACTGCAGTTTCACCCGGGGTCCCACTCATCCGGGTGGGGTTCCTCACTTTCGCTAGAAACTCAAGAGAAAGAGATCACATGATCAAGTCAAAGAAAGTAGCAATTGTTGCGGCGCTCGCCGTAGCAAGTGCGCTTGTTCTGACTGCCTGTAGCTCAGGTGGCTCGGGCGGCGGCACGGTTGCAAACAAGACGGGTATCACCGGCGTCCAGAGCGACATCGTTGACATCCAGCAGTTCTGTGGAGATAAGCCCATCAAGGTTGCCTTCGCTGACGGCTTTGGTGGTAACTCGTGGCGCAAGACCACGCGTGCCATCTTCGAAAAAGAAGCTGCCAAGTGCAAGAACATCACGGACATCATCTACACGGATGCCAACGCTGACACTCAGAAGGCCATCGCGGACATCAACTCGCTGGTTGCCCAGGGCGTTAACGTCATCGTGTCCTTCACCGACGGTGGCGATGCACTTCTCCCCACCATCAAGAAGGCTATGGCGGCTGGCGTCGAGTTCGTGCCGATCATCGCTTGTCCTCCTGCTGGTAAGGCCGGCGTTGACTTCGTTGACTGTGTCTCCGAAGACGTCAACACCTACGGCTACGGTCTCGCAACATGGACCATCAAGCAGATGGGTGGCAAGGGAAACCTCATCATGACCGGTGGAACCGCAGGTAACTCCTACTCGCAGGCCGTCTACGACGGTGTGAAGAAGGCTGTTGCCGAGAACCCCGGTGTGACGCTGCTCAACGCCGAGATGGGTGACATCCCGGTTGAGACTGGCTGGGAGCCTGGAAAGACCAAGGAAGTTATGGCTGGTCTGATCACCAAGTACAACGGTGCAATTGACGGAATCGTCGCCGACTACGGCGGAGGCTCTGTTGGTGGTATTGAAGCGTTCATCGACGCTGGCGTCCCGGTTCCGCCGTGGTCTGCCAACGACTCGAACCAGTTCGCTTGCCTCTGGTACCAGTACAAGGACACGCAGCCCAAGTTCCAGATCGCAACGGAATCGTCGCGTAACTGGATGGGTGTGCCTGCTCTCCACAAGGGTCTGGCTGCCTTGAACGGCATTGCCAACACCGAGCCCGCGATCTTCAACCTGGAGATCATCGAGGACTCGACCGACCCGAACAAGATGCCCGTATGTGAGAAGGCGCTCCCTAACGACGCCATCAACTCATCCGGTCTCTCGGTAGACGAGCTCAACGCTCTCTTCAAGTAGAACCACGAGCACCATCACTTCGGTGCCGGGAGCACTTGCTCCCGGCACCGAAGTGCACCACACTCGACTTACCACCCCCACCACTTCGATGGCGAAGTATT
>CANFVD010000012.1 GCA_947450345.1 Actinomycetota bacterium | reverse complement strand
TCGGGTGAGAATCAGGTTGGCCAGGTTCTCACCGCGGCATCGGGCGAGTGGACGGGCGGCGTTCCGAGTCCCACGTTCACCTACGAGTGGTTCACGTGCACGGCTGCGGTGGCCGCGGCGACGGACACAAAACCGACTACCTGCGGAACGTCCCCGGTCAAGGTCGCGAGTTCGGACAATAGTTACACCACTGTGTCCTCCGACCTCGGAGCCTACATCGTCGTCAAGGTGATTCCCTTCAACGGTGCCGTGATGACACCGCGCTTCTCCGCGTCGACACAGCTCATCAGTTCGAAGCCGACGAATCTCACGGCCCCGACCTACGTTGTCACGGGAGGGGTCAACGCAACGACGCCTAAGGTTGGCGGAACGGTTGGCGTGACAACCACAACACAGGGAACCTGGAGCGGCACTCCCACGCCCAGTGGCCGGACTTATCAGTGGTACACGTGTTCGAGTGCCGTAACCGCCGCCAACTCGAAACCCGACTCATGTTCCGCGATCAGCGCCACAAGCGCAACGACCGCGACACTGTTGGTCGCCTCGGACCTCGCGGGTTCGTACCTTTCTGTGGCTGAGACCATGTCAAATACCAAAGGCTCGACGACAAAATGGAGCGCGGCGTCGGTACCTGTAAACCAGGCGGCCGGGTTCGCCGAAGACCCTGTGATTTCGGGAACAGCGATTGATGGATACAGCGTCTTTGCCACGAACGTAGACAATCGCATCGGGTTCCCTCGACCAAGCGTGAGTTATGCGTGGTACCGATGCACAACCGCCCTGTCCACCGCAGTGACAGCGGCCCCGACAGCACCGCCAGCCGGTTGCAGTGCTATTGCGTCGGCCCCGACAACTGACACATACAGCGTGACCTACCCAGACGCAGGCAACTACCTTTCTGTTCGCGTCGGTCTCACAAACGCTGCCAACAGCACCGGCACCTTTCGTTGGTCGGCAACGTCCGCCCGTGTAACGTCGCAGGCGAAGAACTCTGTTCGGCCCAGCGCGACGGCCGTCTCGGGCACGGCAGGCGGGGCTCCCAAGGTTGGTGGAACAGTAACCACCAATGGTGGAACGTGGTTGGGCTTCCCGTCCGTCGTGCGGGAATATCAGTGGTTCACCTGCGATGCCGCACACCTTGAGACGATGTCCGAGACACCGGCGGGCTGTTTCGAAATCACGGATGCAGCAACGAACCCGCAGACCGCCACGATGACCGTCACGTCCGATCTCATCCGGAAATTCTTGTTGGTTCGCGTAACCGGATCCAACACCGGCTTTAGTGCATCACCTGCGTTCAGCCAGACAACTCAACAGACTGAAATGGCCCCCAGCGTCATTGATGCTCCGCAAATGGTAACGAATTCAGAAGACGGTGACCGCAGGTTCGTGGGGCAACTCCTCGGTGCTGACCAGGGAACCTTCAATCTGGGCTTCCCCGAAGCGAGCAGCACCGTTACCTGGTTGCGCTGTACGTCGGCAATTGGCTCTCTGGCTTCCACGCGTCCGACAACGTGTGCACCAATTTCGGTTCCGGCCGGCCAGTTGTTCTACACAACGGTGAACGCGGATGCCGGCGCCTTCATCACCTTTGAAGAGAAAGTGTCAAACACTGCCGGCAGCGTCCTCCGCATCCCTGCCGTGACGCGAGCCGTGGCATCTACCCCGATTAGCACCATCGCCCCAACTATCTCGGGCAACACGTGGATTGGTAACTCGCTGACGGCGAGTGACGGCACGTGGACTGGTGCTCCGTCCGTCGGCAAGACTCGCCAATGGATGGCATGTCAGACGCAATATGCTTCTGCCCCCACGACTGCTCCCGGTGACTGCTCCAACGTTGACGGTGCGACGACAACACAGCTCGCGTTGAATTCGAACGACATGGAGGGTAAGTTCTATCTCGTTGCCGTGACCGGAACGAACGATGCGGGAACCGTCACGAAGTGGTCTGCTTCAAGCGCAGCAATCAAAATTAAGCCCACAGTTACTGAACCGGCCACAATTCTCGAGCTCACTGACGACAACACCAACTCGGGTCTCGTGGGGTACAACCACAAGTCCAGCGAAGGCACGTGGACGGGTACACAAACGCTTTCGCCACCGACCTATAAGTGGTTCCTGTGTGCGTCACGGCTGACAAACGCCGTTAGCGGACCCACGGCTACTCCGCCCACGGGGTGTTCGCCAATAACCACAGCCACGAGCGCTACCTATACTCCGGTAGCAACGGACGCCGGAAAGTACCTCGTCGTCTCCGTGACGAAGACGAACGGCACGGAGTCGATAACGTCGTGGTCCGCATCGACCTCGGGTCCGCTCGTCACGGCCATTCCCAACCCAACCACCCCGCCCTCGGTTACGGTGACAAATGGCGTTTCGGCGACGCAACCCAAGATCACGCAACCGGGGGCGGCCAGCGCGAGCGCGGTCAACGCTGTCAACGGCACCTGGTCGACAACCACGGGTGCGGCGCTGTCCTATCGGTATGAGTGGTTCTCGTGCACCGCGGCAGTTACAGCCGCTGGCGCTTCGCTTCCCGCCGGGTGTTCGCCGATTTCGGGGGCAACAGCGCAGACCTTTTCCCTCACGCGTGACAACCCTGAGCTCATTGGCACGTTCCTGATCTCTCGCGTGACGGCGTACCACGCGTCGACCCCGAAGAACTCCAACTACCGCTACTCAACCTCACACACGGCGGCGGTTCAGAGCGCACCCTGGGTAAAGGCGCCTACCAGTGTTACCGGTACGAATTATGTTCTTGCGACGCTGACGGCCAACGCGGGTGAGGCATACGGACTACCGGTGCCGACTCCCTCCTACCAATGGCTCCGCTGTTCTGCCGCGGTCACGTCTCCTGTTTCAGGCGTTCTCGCGAACCGCCCTGCCGCATGCCAACCGATTTCGGGGCAGACAACTGCAACGTACACACTTGGTGATGCCGATTTCGGTCAGTACATTGCCGTGCAGACCAAGTGGGTCAATTCACTTGACACGGTCGGAGTGATGAGTTTCTCGACCACGACAGCGCAGGTCGTTCGTGGACCCGTAGCTATCGCCTCGCCGGTTATTTCGACAACCTCTGCGTCGGGTCAAATCGTTGTGGGTCAAGACGCAAATGTCGCAGACGGAACGTGGAAGCCGGATGGAGCTCAAACCCGGGCTTACCAGTGGTATCGATGCAACACCACGTCGACGGCGGCAGACACCAAACCGGCCACCTGTTCGTCAATCGATGGTGCACTTGCCCCCGCCTATACTCCGGTGCTCGGCGAAACGACTGCATCGTCGGACGAAGGCAAGTACCTCGTTGTCGGCGTCACATCTACCAATGCCGATGGCAGCGGCACCAAGTTCTCCGCATCGTCGTCGCTGGTCACGACGGTTCCCGTGAACATCACCGTCCCCGCAATTGAGGGTCGCCCCTTCGTGGGCACTCCACTCTCGGCAATAAATGGAACCTGGTCGGGAACACCCACTCCCGCGCTCAGCGTGTCCTGGTATTCCTGCCCTGCATCGTCAGACGCAGGAGCAAATTCGGGAGAGGGTTGCCAAGTCATCCCTTCCGCGACGTCGGCCACGTTTACGCCGACGGCAGCTCAGATTGGCGGCTACCTCCAGATTCGCGTTCGAGCCGTCAACTCCGCCGGCGAAGCATTTTCCTGGAGCGCGACAACGCCGGCCATCACCGAGGGACCATACAGTCAAGTTGCTCCGAGCGTTTCAGGCACAGCAAAAGTGGGCGCCATCGCACCCCTGCAGGCAACGCTGGGCGGCTGGGGCGGTAACCCCTATCCCAACGTGACTGGTCAGTGGTTGCGCTGCGACGGCCAAATCACGACACCCCTCGATTACCTCACAGTGGCTCAGGCGTCACCCTATTCGTGTGAGGTGATTAGCGATGCCACGGCAACGACCTACACGCTTGTGGCCGCCGACCGCGGCAAGTTCATCTCCTATGCCGAAACAGCGAGCAATGGCAACGTCAATGGAGACGCGGAAAAGGTTTCGACGTCAACGGCCACCCGAGTACTGATGGATCCAAAGCCGACGGAAGACCCGTACATCACGGGTGCTCCCGAAGCGGGAAGCTCAGTCGCACTGCGGGCTAACGCCGGCACCTGGATTGGTTTCCCGGCTGTGACGTCAACCGCAAGATATGCCTGGTTCCGCTGTTCCGCTCCCGTCGACGTGGCGACTGATGTCGTCCCCAGTCAGTGTTGGGGCACGGCTACCTCCGCGGCAGCGGCAACGCCCATTGCAACGACCCAGGACTACCTGCCCGTTGCCGCGACAGACCTCGGCAAGTACCTCATCGTCCGAGTAGGCCGCACCAGCGACGGAACCAATTTCTTCACTCGCGTCTCAGCATCTACAGCGGCGGTAACAAATCCACCGGCAGCAACGGGAAATCCGTCCATCAACGGCGGCACGCGCATGAACGCCTCAGTCAAGCCCGTTCCCGTGGTGGGTAAATCGCTTTCGGTCACGCCCGCAACCTGGACCGGAGTGACGAGCCCCCTCACGCACCGTTGGTTCCGCTGTTCCGCGAGTGTCCCCACGCCGAGTGCGACAATCGATCCGGCAGTGTGTTCGGTTTCTACAGCCGCCGATGCAAACGCGGATACATACAGTGTCACGCCCGCGGACCTCGGCTATTACCTGCTCGCCGAGGAAGCAGCAACAAACGCCGCCTCCACAAAAATCAAATACACCGCGTCAACACTTGTCGTTCAAGAACTTCCGAATTGGACGACTGCGCCTACCGTGACCGGCACGCGTTCGGCAGGGTCCATCCTCACGGCAAATAACGTCACGGCGTCAGAGTGGACGGGAACGGGAGCCGGAACAAGCGACCTCACTGTCGATGTGGCGTGGTACTCGTGCGCGAACGTGGTCACAAATTCGGCGACTCTCCCGTCGGATGCGGCGAACAACTGCACGCGCCTCACCGCCAGCACAGGACTCGCGGCGAATCAATATCGCGCGACCGCAACGGACGCAGCTAACGGCTCAAAGATCACCGCGTTTGTCACGGCGTCGAATCCCGCGACGGAAGCGACGTCGCCCGCGCAGCGCACGACTTATCTCGTACCCGTGAGCGCGGCCGAGGCGATTGTGAGTACGCCGGCAAATACGGCCAATCCCACGGTGGTGCTGATCTCGGGCACGTCTCCTGAAGTGGGAAACAGTTATGAGGCACGAGAAGGTACGTGGACGGGTAGTCCCACTTTCGCGTACACCTGGTTCGCCTGCACATCTGCCGTCGGATCGTCAGCCACAGCGGCCCCAGATTCGGGCCTGAACCTCAACGGTTGCTCACTGATTGCCGACCAAACAAGCAAGCAGTTACTCCTGACAGTCGCGATGAACGGCAAGTACATCGTTGCGGGAGTCACGGCGACAAACGTCGCCGGCTCGGCAACGAAGTACTCGGCCTCGGATTCCCGGTCTGTTCAGACCGGCGTCTTCTACACGACGGCCCCCAGTATCAGCCCCACGCAATCTCAACTCCACGGTGCCACACTCTCGTTCGACCTGGGAACTTGGTCTGGCATTCAAGACGGTGACGTCATGAATTTCAAGTGGATGAGATGCACAAAGCCAATTAGCTCTGTTGTGGATGCCGCGACCACGAGTGTCAACTGTGCCGATGTGTCGACCGCAGTTTCAGCAACCTGGACCGTAACGTCCCTGCCCGACGCAGAAACCGTCACAGGAGAATGGACGCTTCCCGTTGGAGCATCGTTGGATTTCACTACGTCAACGACTCAGTCGGGCAGATACATCGTTGGATATTCGCGTCTGTTCCATTACCTCGATGCGGCTCACACGTCTTATAAAACGCGCTCGTACTATACGGCGAGCACCGGCATGGTCCTCGAGGCGCCATCGGCCACCGTTTCTCCTTCAATCACGGGAACAAACACCGTTGGTCAGTCCCTGACGCGTACCGTGGGCACCTGGCGTGGTGCAGAGGCCCCGACCTACTCCACCGCGTGGTACCGGTGCTCCTCGGCAACGACCAGCCCCGCACCCTCAACTCCTCCGGTCGGATGCACTGAGATCTCCGGTCAGAATGCCGCGAACTACACCCTCGTGGATGCTGATCGCGAGAAGTTCATCGGGGTTCTGGTAACAGCCGCGAACAACTCGGGCACCGCGACCTCGTTCTCTGTAACGACGGAAGCTATTCGCACCATCCCGAGAAACCTCACGGCTCCCGTTGTGTCAGCAGACCGCCCCGTAGTGGGCCAGACGTTCTCGACAAACTTGGGATCGTGGGACGCATTCCCCGCCCCGGCGCTAACGGTGACCTGGTACACCTGCTCCGCGCCCGTAACAGAGGCCTCAACGTCACTCAACCCCAGCGTGTGCTCGCCCTTCGGTTCAGCCACGACATATCCGGTGGGATCGACCACGGCCTCGACCACGGTGCCCGCAGGCTCTGCGCAGAAGTATGTTGCCGTGAAGGTGCGGGCAGCCAACAGTGCTGGCGGAGCAGACAAGACCTCAATCACGAGTGCGCAGGTCTGGGAAGTTCCCAATATCGGTTCAACGAAGCCGACCATGACGGGAACGGCCAACGTGGGCGAGGTTCTCACCGCAGCGAGCGGTAGCTGGAACGAGTTCCCCGCGCCGCTGTCGACGACCTACGAGTGGTACCGGTGCCCAAGTGCCGTAACAACCGCGGCTGCAACGCTCACTGGATGCGGCAGTTCTTTGTCGACCGCCACGAGCTACACCCCCGGGCAGGCCGATTCTGGCAAGTTCATCGTGCTCCGGGTGATCCGGACAAATGCCGCCGGTACGGGTTCCTTCTTCAGCGCATCAACCGTAAAGGTGCTGGAGGCGCCCTCAGCATCTGCCGGACCCTCGGTGTCTGCGACCGGCGGCAACAACCAGGTGGGCGTGGTTTACACCGCTGACGCGGGAACTTGGCGCGGAGATTCCGCACCTGGCACGCCGAGCTATCAGTGGTACTCGTGCTCAGCGTCGGTAGATACCCCCCTGAATGACGTGCCGGGTGGCACGACATGTTCAACCATTGCGTCCGCGACGTCCGCGTCATTTACGCCGACGACGGCTCAGGCAGGAAAGTACCTGTCAGTCCTCGTGAAACGTTCGAACCTCGTGAACAATACAGGCGTCGCATCCTACGTCGCTGCTCCTGCCACCAAGGTGGGTAACGGTCAGAAGTTCAGCACCTCAACCTTCGTACGCCAGCCTCCGCAGACCACGGCAACTCCGGGACTCACCGGTGCCGCCAATGTCGGTAGCAGCCTGACCATGTCGCAGCCTGCCTGGACCGGGGACTACCCAACCAAGTCACTCACCGGTGCACGCTGGTTCGTGTGTCCACCTTCCGCCACGGCAACGACTGGTTGCACTGAGCTCACGTCGGAAACCGGTCCCAGCCTCACCATTCAGGCGTCCTATGGGGGAACCCCCACGGGTGGCCGCCAGATCTGGGTGCAGGCCTGGGCCGAGAACTCAGCGGGACGAACCTATTCGGCTGCGACAAAGTCGATAAATGTTTCCGAATCACCCGTTCTCGTCGCGGCCCCGTCTCTTTCTCATGCGGGAGCTAACCCTCAGTCGGGCCAGGCAATTACCCTCACCAAGGGCACCTATCGATCCACGGCCGGCAATAATGTCACGCCCGCGGACACCCGCACGGCGACCTACGCGTGGTACTCCTGCCCGGCCGCAGATTCGGCCATTGCCGATTGTCGATCCGTCGGCACAAACGCGGTCAGCTACACTCCCGCATCGAGTGAACGTGGGCGCTTCATATACGCCGTTGAAACCGTCACAAACAACATCAACACCACGGCGCAGGGCTCGACCGTCGTCGCGAGCTCGCCGGTTTCAACGTCAACGGGCGTCAAGGGGCCGCTCTATGACGCGCCGGCTGCGGCTACCGCCCCCAGTCTGGGTACTGGTCCGCTCAGCGTCGGCGACACCGTCACGGTATCTGGGGACACGTGGACCAGTTTCCCCACGGAGATTACAAAGTCTTACCAGTGGTTCGTCTGTACATCGGCAGTCTCGTCGGCACCGGGATCAACTGTGGTCACCCCAACCGGGTGCACATCGTTCAGTGGACCAACGAGCGGGCCCTCCGGTGCGTCGGTGACGCTGACAACGGGCCAGGGCGACAAGCACATTTTGGCCAAGGTGACGGCGACAAACTCATTCACCTCGACGACCGCGTGGACAACGTCGCGCGGAGCGGTCACCATGGCGCCCGTCAACAAGACAACGCCAACCCTGTCAGGAACGCCGCAGGTCGGAAACACCATCACCGCACGGACTCCGATTGCCACGGATTGGCAGGCCTTCCCCGCAGTAAACGCAGCGACGGGATACACGTGGCGTTGGTTCGTCTGTGACTCGGCATATTCAGATGCCCCGGCCTCACTACCGGTCGACTGTGTTGTGACTGCGGGCACAACACAGACCCTGACCGTCACCGCGGCGATGAATGGTAGATATCTCATGGTCGAGGAGAAGGCCACAAATACCGTGGGCAACGCGGTCGCCCTGAGCGCCACAACCACGGTGGTTCAGCAGCCGCTCACCGGCGGCACGGCCGCCAGCATCACCGGGGACGCCCTGGCGGGAAGTGACCTCACGGTGTCGGGAGATACCTACAACGGTTACCCTTCGGTGACCACCCGAACTTACACCTGGTACCAGTGCACGGCAGCAGTGAGTCGCCCCGCGGACAACGCAGCCACCCCGTCGGGGTGTTCTGCGATTCCCGGGGCGGGATCATCAGCCACGTTTACCCTCACCTCGGGCCAAGTAGGGTTGCACGTCATCGCCAAAGTTGCGGCCTCGAACGGTGTGGGCAGTTCGCCACTCACCAAATGGACGGCATCGCGCGGCCCTATTGCGGAGCCGATTACTTAAGGCATCTGTGGAGGCCCGTCAGTAGAGGCTCCGTTGAGGAGTTTGCCCACCCGTCGATAGACTCAGTAGTGAATCGGGAGGGGGGGACCTGTGGCGTCGCAAGATATCCCAACGGCGCGCCTGCGTATCCTCTTCGGCGGCGAGGTTGTCGAGGCTTCTGCGGGTGACGACGTCACCTTAGGGCGCGCTCCTGAGAACAGTGTCGTGGTTGCACACGAACTCGTTTCCCGGGTTCATGCCCGTGTCACGTTCGACACAGCCGCCTCTCCTCCAACCTGGACGGTCACTGACGCCGAGTCGGCCAACGGCATTTTCGTGAGGGGCAAACGCGAATCATCCGTGTCCCTCTCCTCCGACACCATTATTCGGTTCGGCGACGCTAAAGAAGGTCCGGCGGTTAAGTTCGAACTGGTTGCGTTGCCGACACTACCTCTTGAGGAACCTGACACCGCAGTTCGCTACGACATCGACGAGACCGTCCTCGCTGGTGCCGTGCAGAAATCACGTGGTCAGGAAACGCGTCTGAATTCTGCACGACCATCCACTCCTGTTGCGACGATTACTCCCGCCCCACATGCCATCCAGCGAAATCTCGGCAGCGGGGTCATCATTGGTAAGTCCGCCGAGGCAGACTTCTTTTTGGCGGATGTCTTGGTCTCGCGACGACACGCGCGTCTCATCCGCCGAGACACAGGCTTGATTCTTGAGGACCTCGGCAGTACAAACGGCACATTCGTCAATGGCCAGGTGATTGCTGTTGCCCCGGTTTTCGAGGGCGACGTGATTACCGTCGGCAATACAGATCTCACCATCCGTCAAGGAGAGCTCGACTACCTCCGAACGGAACAGGACACGTCCGGCGGTCTTTCGGTTTACAATCTTGGTTTCACCATCAAGGGCGGCAAGTCACTGCTCCGTGAAATCAACGTGCATTCTGCACCCGGCACACTGACGGCAGTCATCGGTCCGTCGGGGGCGGGTAAGTCAACGTTTTCCAAGATGATTGCCGGTCTCACGCAGCCGACAGCGGGACAGGTTGTTTTTGACGGTTTTGATGTCCACAAGAATTTCGAACTTGTTCGTTCCCGGATTGGTCTGGTTCCACAGGACGACGTCCTTCATACCTCTCTCAAGCTTGAAAAAGCTCTCATGTATGCCGCCAAACTTAGATTGAACACAGGCAAGGATGACGACGCGCGCAAGGCTCAAGTCGACAAAGTCATCTCGCAGCTTGAACTTGATAACCATAGGGGTACGCGAATTGACAAGTTGTCGGGTGGCCAACGCAAACGTGCCTCTGTGGCACTTGAACTCTTGACGGAACCGTCACTCCTCATCTTGGACGAACCAACCTCGGGACTTGATCCTGCACTTGATCGCCAGGTCATGCAGACCCTTCGAGGCCTCGCGACTGGCGGCCGTGCCGTGCTTGTGGTGACGCACTCAGTCGCGTTTCTCGACGTGTGCGACGACGTGCTGATCCTGGCTCCCGGGGGCATGCCCGCTTACTACGGCCCGGCCGAGGGGATAGCCGACTTTTTCGAAACGGGCGACTGGGCCGACATTTTTGCCAGTCTCGCCGGGGACCCACAGGGCGCCTTCCGCAAGTACGTCGGTGCAACGGGTAACCCATCGCCACCGCCAAGCGAGTCGCTGGCAGAGAACGAGGGAACTGCAGGCAGAGTCAGCCCGCCGTGGTTGAGACAATTCGTCACCCTGTGTGCCCGTCAGGTGAACCTGATTTTTTCCGACTGGGGTTACTTGGCCTTCCTGTTGGCTCTTCCCATCGTTGTCGGCTTGCTCGTTCTTGTCGTCCCCGGTCACACAGGGCTGGGAATGGCCGCCCGCGGGACGCCGGGCGAACCGGCGCAGCTCATTGCCATGCTGGTTATTGGCTCATCATTTATGGGCGCATCTATCTCAATTAGAGACTTGGTCGGCGAGAGGCCCATCTTCCTGAGGGAGCGCGCAGTGGGATTGCCCATATCCGCTTACCTTTCCTCGAAGCTCCTGGTTTTTGCTGTGTTCGCGTGGCTCATGGCGGGAATCCTGACGTTCGTTACTTTCTTGGTGAAACCGGCGCCCACACAGTTCTTGGTCATCCCGCTGCCGCAGCTGGAGTTATTCCTTGCCCTCGGTTTGACGGCAAATGTGTCGATGATCTTGGGGCTCTTGCTGTCATCCTTGGTGCGCTCGAGTGAGCAGGCCATGCCACTACTCATTGTTGTTCTGATGGCCCAATTGGTCTTAAACGGTGGGCTGCTTCCCTTGGCGGGCCGTCCCTTCGTCTATGAACTCTCGACCTTAGTCGTAGCCAAGTGGGGATTCGCGATGGCGGCGAGCGGTGTCGATCTCCAAAACATTTCACCCCCTCTCGACGAAGACATCTTCTGGGACCACACCATTGGGATGTGGGTTCTCGCCGCTTCCTGCATTATCGGTTTTGGTTTGGTGTTTGCCGCCTTGACGCGGTTCAGGCTCGAAGCGAAATATCAGCGATGACCGACATCGGACGTGGGCTGTCTCTTGAGCAGGCGCGACAGATAGCGGCAGACCCCATGTCGGCCGCCAGTATTCTCACTCGGTTGGCCAACGGATATCCCGAAGTGTGGCCGATTCTGCTCGAAAATCCGTCGACTCCGGGCGAACTCCACGTCTGGATCGAAAATGCGATGAAACCCAAGCAGGAGGAACTGCCTCCCGCAGCACCGGTCGTCGCGACTGTTCGGGATGAGACGGCGACGGTCGCCCCCCTCGCGGGTCGAAATGCGGCACCGAGACTCGACCCAAAACCGTCGACACGGCCGGTCGACGGCGGACGGTCACGACCGCCGGTGAGAAAGACCGCTGCAACGTCGCCACAAAAGACACGTCAGAATCGGGGCAAGACTTTCGCCGTGCTGGGTACGTTGGCTGGTCTCGCCATTCTCGCCGGAGTGTCAGCGGCAGCTATGGGGCAAGCCGTTCCGCCTGGCCAAGTGGTGACCGAGGAACTTGCGGTAACGCCAAGTCTTGCGGGCGCGTGGACCTACGATCTTCTGCAGGGTCAAGAAAACGACAACTGTATCGAGTGGAGTTTCCAATCACTTGCGCAGGACATGGTGGTGGTGTTGAGCCAGCATGCCGAGGAGAAGGACGGGTGTGCAGACCTCGAGGAGCCACCACTCTCGTATGTGGCGTTGGTCAACAGTAAGACCGGTGTTGAAATGTGGCGCGAGGATTTGGCTGAGGTCCTGCCCTGGACGGCGGGCTGGAAGAAGGAATTGACGGACTTCACGGGTCTCAACGAAATTGTCCTGATGTTGACAGACACTCCTGAAGATTCCGGTGGAGATGTGAAGAAGACCCTGGTTCCGTTGAGTCGCCTTGACGGCAGTGTGACAGATCCTGCAATCGCCGAAAACAAGAATGATCCCACGTCGGTGTCTCCTGAGCTCAGCCTCGGGCGCCTTCCCGATACCGATAAGAACGTCATCGTCGGATTCCCGGCAAGTGAGGAAGAGGGAAAGCTGAGTTTCCGCCGCGTTAAGAAACTGGCGACGTCTTCCACGTGGACCACGAAAGTAGACATAGAACCCATACACGGAAACCCCATCGTGGGTGAATACGTGATTCTTGGGGCTGAATATGACGACGAGCCACAGGCGGTGGCACTGGGCGACGGAAGAATCAGCGCGTGGGAGGGCCCTTCAGGCGGCAAGATGCTCAACGTTGCCGGCAGTTACATCCACGTTCGTGGCGATGGGACGGATCAGAAGTATTCGAACGCCTACTCACAAGACGGCAAGCAAGAAACGTCCGATTGCGATGTTGAGTGTGTCACGCTGACGGGCGTGAGCGAGTCGGGACGAGTCCTGTGGCAACGCAAAGTGCCGGGTTACGCCGTGGCACGTGACAGCGCCGTGGAGGCTAATGCCGATCGGGGCGAGTACTCGGAGATCTTTGTTCTGAGCGCAGATCGGACTTTTGCCATGCCGCTCAACCCGCAGACCGGACAACCGGAGTGGGAGTATCCCCAAGAATGGGGAAACTTTGAAATCGCGAAGAGCGCGACGCCCTCGTACTTTTTTACGTACTCAACTTCCTCAGAAGCCGACCACACTGATGGTCTTGAAATGCGTGATGTCCTCACGGGAGAGGTCCTGGCGAAGTTTGACCTCCTCAACGACCAGACCCGGATTGATGCTGTGTCCCTAAACTTCCTTTACGTTGTCGATGAACCTAACCGCAGTGATGTTGTCGACGACCTTGAAGCCGGCGATTCTGCGTCGTCAACGAGTGACGATGATGACTCCGACAAGTCCCAAGAAATGCGTGAATGTATCTGGGCCGTTGATCTTCGCACCGCTCAGAAGGCTTGGAATTGGGAGTGCAACGGGTATCAGCATGTTGCACTCGCCTCGGGAAATTGGGTTGTGATTGATAAAACCCCCGGCGCGCAGACGATGCGCCCCCTCCTCCAAAGTGAATAAACCTTCACCATGGTCGCGACTGTCCGCGCGAGTTGCTATGTTGTTTAAATCCGGCTCGAAAGGGGGATCGCCTGATGCCGAGTCGCTTGCCGTCTAACCCGCCCGTCATCTCGGGATACGCCCCCGTGCGCCCTTTGGGTGCTGGTGGATTCGCCGACGTTTTCCTTTTTCAGCAGGACATGCCACGACGCCAGGTAGCTGTCAAGGTGCTCCTCAAAGACTTTATTGATCCCGATGTTCTCCGTCTTTTCAACGCTGAGGCCGACATCATGGCGCAGCTCAGCGCCCATCCCTCGATCCTCACGGTGTATGACGCGAGTGTGTCCGCCGATGGCCGCCCCTACCTCGTGATGGAACACTGTCCGGATGGCTATGGTCGGGCTTTTCGAAAGTCCCCTCTCAGCGTGGGTGACGCGCTCAACATTGGCGTGAAGATGGCGTCGGCGTTGGAGACCGCGCATCGGATGGGTGTTTTGCACCGCGACGTTAAGCCGTCGAACATCCTCAAGACGAGTTTTGGTTCACCGGTGCTCTCCGACTTTGGAATTGCCACGAGTCTCTTGGGGGATTCCCAGAACCAGGTTTTTGCGATGTCGGTGCCGTGGAGCTCCCCTGAGGTCGTGAGTGAATCGACCACGGGAACCGTGGCCAGCGAGGTGTGGTCTCTCGGAGCAACGATCTATTCGCTCATCGCGGGGCGCTCGCCGTTTGAGGTCGAGGACAGCGGGTTGAACGGCCGAAACGATTTGAAAAAGCGCATTGAAAAAGCGCAATACGTCTCAATCCCTCAGAAGGGTATTCCGGTAGAGGTTGAACACGTCCTGCTCAAGTCCATGATGAAGAACCCGGCGCAGCGCCAGGTTTCGATGCTCGAATTCGCCATGGAACTTCAAGAGACGCAGCAGGCTTTGGGCATTCGTCCCACCCAACTCGAGGTTGTCGTCGATCAGTGGGCCGCCGGATCCGACATCAATTTCGACGACGACAAACTCCGGGGCGTGACCATAAGTGAGGTTTCCGTATCGACAACGCGCCGGCCAAAGGTCCAGAAGTCGGTCAAGCGTCGCGAGAATCCCGAAGACGCAGTGGGATCGCGACGACGAGGGATTCGTCTCGGATCAACGGGTAAATTGCTCGTGGTGATTTTGGGGATTGCCATAGTCAGTTTCGGCATCACCATAGGAGTAATGTCTGCCGTGGGGGTATTCGGGTAGATGGCACTTGGGGGGAAGTCGGCGGTTCTTCGCCGACGCTGGATCTGGCAGTCGACGGCCATTGTCGCGATGGTCGCTGTCATTGCCGGTGTCGCTATCGTGGCGGAGGGCTTTAACGTCCAAGAGGTTCCGGTCAACTCGTCGAGCGTGTGGGTGTTGCAGAATAACAGCACTGAACAAAGATACGGCCAAGTCAATACCTCAAACAAAGAGCTTTCCGGCGCCTACAGTGTCGATCTGCCCACAGGCTTGATGCAAGATTCAAGCAGCCTTTTTGTCTTTGCCGACGGTAATGGCAGCGTTGCCAAGGTAAATCCTGGTCAACCGGTTGACCTCACGAAAGACAAAAGCAGTTTAGTTAAAGCACCAGCGGACACAGTCGATGTGGCCAGCGGACGCGGTGTCGTGGCTTACCTAGGTGGCGATGGCACGGTGTCCGTGTCACAGCTTACCGGTGGCGTTTTGGCCCCTCCGGTTCAGGTACCAACCACTTCATCCGGACCCTCCGCGGCAGAGACTTCCGTTGCTTTCCGGGCTGTTGCGGTATCGGACTCTGGACTCGTCTACCTCTATAGCCCGACCGACAAAAGTATTCGAGTTTTCACCCCAGCCGCGGGAACAACGAATGTCGTGGAAGAGGATGTGCCCGAGGGGCCTGACAAAGGAACCCTCCAGTTATCCACTGTCGGCGAAAAGTGGATTTTGCTCAATCAGGACACGTCGCAGGTGTGGACGCCGGGGCAGGATCCCGTCACGCTGGGGTCCGAATTTGGCAAAGGTACTGTGCTCCAAGTCCCCGGGCCGGCCCGCGATATCGCCTATCTTGCTTCAGATGTGGGACTCATTAGTGTGCCACTGTCGGGAGAGCCGTCGCCGACTCTCGTATTCGAGGCTGCCGGAACGCCAGCTCGCCCGAGAGATTTCACAGATCACATGTTCGGCGCGTGGCTTCCGGGAGCAGGCACGGACGGCGTGCTGGTAGATGCCAGCGATCTCACCCCGATTCCACTGGATTTCGGGGGAAAAGAGCTTCCACGGGATTTAGTGGCGCCTACTTTCCAGGCGAGCCAAAACGCCATCGTACTGAACGAAGTTTCCACGGGATGGACCTGGACAGTTCCCGACGGAGAACTGATTCCCAGCTCCCAGGATTGGTCGTTGGACGACCTCACGACGGATCGAACCAGCAGTGAGGCTCAAGTAACAGAGATTACCTCGCCCAAGAAGCCGGTTGCCGAACCAGACGATTTCGGGGTCCGTCCCGGTCAACTCGTGACCCTTCCCGTTCTCCTCAATGACCACGATGCAAACAACGATGTTTTGACAATCGTTCCTTCGCAGGTGGGCGGCCTAGATGGTGCTTTCGGGGCTGTCTCGGTAGCGAACAACTCTCAAGCGCTGATCCTCAACGTGCCGGCGGGAGCCTCAGGGGCGACCTCTTTTAGTTACGTCGTGACCGATGGAACGTCCGCAGACGGACTCAATTCCGACCCTGCGACAGTGCAGATCCGCGTCATTCCCTTCGACCAAGGCCGTAATGAACCCCCAGTGTGGTGCGGCAAGCTTCCCGGCGGATGTCTGCAAAAGTGGCCGAGTGTTCAGGTGGCTTCCCAAGGTACCGTCAAGGTTCCCTTCCTATCCGGCTGGGTAGACCCAGACGGTGATCAATTCTTTATTGAATCGGTGACTAACGACAGCGGGCTCGGTCAGGCCGGAATCTCGCCGGACGGCACCATCTCGTTCCGCGCTCCTAATGTCACCGAAGTGACCTCCATCCCTCTGAAGGTTCGGGTGACCGACGTTGAGGGCGCGTGGACGGACGAAACACTCTCCATTACCGTATCGCCCGAGCCGTCACTGTCGCTCACCCCATTTGTGGTCACGACCTCGGTCGGCGAACGCGTCACGGTGGACGTGGCGCCTCGTCTCGCGGGCATTACCGAGGCCCCCACCATCTCGCAGCTAGAAACGACCGGACAGAATCAAGATGTTGAGCTGGCGACAATTGCACCCACAGAGTTCACATTTCTGTCACAAACCGCGGGTGAGTATTACGTCTCACTCACCGTCACATCTGGTAAATCATCGGTCAAGTCAACGATTCGAATGAGTGTGGTCCCCGCTGAAAGCGCCGGAGTCACTACAGCCCCGGTTTCGGTCTTCTTGACCCCCAACGCAGACACGGTGATTGATGTCCTCTCGGCCACCATGAATCCCAGTGGGCGGGCGTTGTTGACGACCAACATCGAGCTTCATGCGCTACCCGGAGCACCCCTCTTTGCCGACCCCATCGATCAAGGGCACATTCGCGTGCGAGGTTCGACGAGCACGGGACTCCCCGGACTCATTGGACGCGTGACTTACACCGTTTCCGACGGATCGGGAGAGGCCAGATACACGGCTACAGGCGAGGCAAGCGTTTATCTCCTCTCGCCACCGGCATCGCAGCCACCGGTCGGTCTTGACGACCAAGTGGTTGTGCGTGCGGGCGGTCAGATCGACGTGGATGTGCTCGCCAACGACGCTGGCCCAGCCGGGGCTGTGCTCGACCTCGCCCCTGATTCGGTGACGTGCGACGAGGCCGAAGGCGCCATCGTCTTTGCGTCCAACAATCGCATGCGCGTGCTTGCTCCAGCAATAGCGGGCACTGTGACGTGCAGTTATTCATTGTTCGTGCGCGGAAATCCCTCGGTGACAGCTCAAGCAAAACTGGTTGTTTCTGTCAAGGACGCGTCATCGAACAAAGCTCCCCAACCGCCAACGCTGGTCGGTCAAGTGATCGCCGGGGGCAGCGTAACCATCCCGCTCGATTTCAGTCAGATGGACCCCGACGGCGATTCGGTCAACCTCATTGGCCTCGGAATTCCTGACGGGGGGGGTGAAGGCTTCGCCACCGTTTCCAACGATCGCAGCGCCATTGTCTATTCCAGTCGCGCGGGCGCGACGGGACAAGATTCCTTTACCTACACGGTCAAGGATTCCAAGGGTGAATCCGGCGAAGGCATGGTTCGCATCGCTATTACCGCCGACAAGCCCGAACCTGGCCCGGTGACCTTGTCTGACTATGTTGAGGTGGCGCCGGGCGCCGACTCGAAAGCAGTCATTTCGCCCACGGGCAACGACTTTGATCCCCTTAACAAGGGCCTCACCATTCTGAGTGTGACGCCCAACCGGGCAACTGAGGACACACTCTATAAAGAATGGGCAGATGCGGTCGATTGGAATAAAGAGATAAACAATCTTTTGGTGACATTCTCGGGGACCCCGGAACCCGGGAGTATGGATTTCATTTATACCGTCGAGGATGCCGACGGCAACGTGGCAACCGGAACCATTGTGGTCAAGGTCACCGACACCGGCGCGGCTTCGTACCCCGTGGTCTCCGATACGTTCCTCAGTTTTGAGCAGATTTCGCAGTTGCCGGGCGGCATTGACGTATTGACAGATCACGTGTCGTGGAGTTCGGGAAGTGTTGAAAATCTCACCCTCTCGATAGAACGCTCACAGGGTTCCTACTCTGTTTCTGGCAGCAAAGTTTCCGGTAGTGCACCCGTTGACGGTGACCTCGTTGTGTTCAAGGTCCAGGGCAAGGACTTTGCGGGTTCGGAAGTCGTGACCTATGGCTTTATGCATGTTCCCAGCCAGAAGGACGCGCTGCTGTCACTCGATCCAAACACGGCCCGTCAATCGGTAAACGAAGATGAATCGAAGACGTGGAATCTCAATGATCTCCTCAGGCTTCCTGCGGGAATGAATGTTGAGGTTGATTCGGCCAGCATCGAGTCTCTGGGTGACCGCGAACAGGGGAAGTGCTCGTCGGCCGGGGGAACCTCGTTCACCTATTCGGCAGGTAAGGGGAAACCTTGGGAAGACGGGTGTGTTGTGCCTGCGCGACTGGTGGGTTCCGATTCGTATACTCGTCTTCTCGTTCCCATCACCGTCATTCCCGTGAACCCCGAGCCCGAACTCGCTTCCCGCAAATTGACCATCTCTCCGGGAAAACTCGGCACTCAGGAGTTTGACCTTCGTAACATGACCACATGGCCTGGCAAGGAGGCCGACATACAGGCCCTCAAATACGCCGTTTCGGATGCGGGAGACGACTTCGAAATTTCGTGGAAGGAGCAGGATAAGGTTCTCTCCATTACGGCGAAGGCCCAAAGCGCTCCGGGCACCAAGGCAGAAGTCATTGTGACCATCCCTGATCATCCCGGAACCGAGGCGGCGCCGTTGGTGTTGGTGGTGGGCGCGCAGCTCAACGGCGGACCGGTCGGCGGTTCGATTACAAAGACGTGTCAATCAAACACGGGTTCGTGCACAATCGCCAAGAGCGAGATGCGTGGGGCGTATGATCCGTGGAGCCCGGGGAACAATCCGAATTTTGCCCCCTTTGGCTACCGGGGTGGGTCTCCCGAGTATGACCGCGAAGACAATGTCATGATGTGTGGTTCGGTGCGTCTGACAGCAACGGCAAACTCAATCGAAGCGACCTGGGACGCTGGCGCCAAAGTCCAGGGCGTCAACTGCCCCAACATCACTTATCTCGTTCTTGACCAGAATGAGCAAAACGGTAGCGGAACACTCAACTTCACGCTGGAGGGTCCTCCGGCAGCCCCTGCGGCGGCGCGCCAGTCGAAATTCGGCGAAAACTCAGTCACCCTTAGCATTTCACCCGGGCAGGCTGGCCAGGCGGCGCCGAGACTTGAGTCTTACGAGATTTACATGGACGGTGATTTTCATGTTGCACTGAGCTGTGAAGTTCCCACCGGACGCGAGACGGTGGACCAGGAGTGCGAGATAAACGGTCTCAACCCCTACGACGGAACGAACGAGGCGGATAATCACACGTTCCGGGTTACTGCCAAGAATGCCATTGGCGAGTCGGCAAATGCGGCGACCGTGTCAAATGCCTACGCGTACCGCGCCCCGCTGGCGATTACGCCGGACGTCGTCGAATCGGCCGAGACAATCTTTGATCCCACAATCACGACGGACGCGCGTGGCGCGGTTCGCATGACCATCAATCCCGTCGCTGATTCACTCGTGACTCAATACAAGATTCAGGGCGAAGGACAGGCCGCAATCTACCGACCGGTCGACGGCAGCACCTTTACCGTGAACAACGTTGTGGCTTCGGTAGGGGAGAGCTCCCGAATCGTCATTACGGCAATGGGACGCGTTCCGCCGCCTACGACCTCCGGAGCGGATTCTTCGACCACGTGGAATGTGCGAGTCGCCGGTAGCCCGACCATCGGATCACTCGTTGTGCAGGGCACGCCCGTTCAGTCGGGTGGAGCGGCAACGTTCGAGACTGATCTCACGGTGACTGTTTCGAACCGAAATTACTCACTCAATACGGGAAGTTTTATTGTCGCATTGTGGCCTTCAGGCTCAACGGAACCGACATGTGTTGATCAGGTCAATGACGCGGCAAATCCTCGGGTTCCTGCCCCTGTTTCAATAAACGCAACACCGTCGACAATTTCTTCCGAACCGACGCGCGAGGGATCAGATCAGGATTCCGTCCGGTCGTGGACATCAAGTGTGCACATCGAAGGCTTGGCGCAACAGCAGTCCTACAACTCAAAGGTCTGCTATTCAAACGCCTTTGGCACGAAATCTCTTGCCGGTTCGGTGGTGTCGACGCTGGCTGATCCGAGTTCGGGTGAGTTTACGTATGCGGTAAACAGGTCTTCCGACAACAGCGGCCCCAACGGCCTCGCCTGGTACGCAAAGATTGTTTCTCAACCCACCATGCCTTCCGGACTGCGGGCCGAGTTCTCGGCAGATCCCCCCAGTTCCGGCGCAAGCCGAACGTGGTGGCAAAACAATCTTCAGGATTCGACGTTCGGTAACTCTGAACCCACGTACTACGTGCGCTACTGCACAATCACCGGGGCGTCCTGCAGCCCGGGCGCGACCACCGTGGGTTTTGCGGATCCGCTGAGAAAGCAGCAGATGAAAATTACGGGCGTCACGCTCGCCGCGGGGGCAACGTGCACCTTTGGATACGGATTGCAGTTCGATGCCCAGGGCAGCGGACTCACCGCGAATGGCGCGCCTGCGTGGCAGATAATTCCGACCGACCCGACTCCGGGATCTCCTCCCGAGTTCTCGACCAACGGCGGGGCATCGTTCTCGCCCATGGGTGTGAGCGGAAGCAACTGGGCCATCCCTGACGATCAGTCCATCCCAAACGGTGCCTCGATCGTGATTCGGGTCTACGTGCAAGGAAATCCTGATGGCGGCGGACCCACCGCAGGACTCACGGGTCTTCAAGCGGTCACACTGTCGCCCGTCACATGCAACTCCGAGTGAAGATAAGCGTTCCAAAAGAGAAACGAGAGAGAAATGCCATTAAATAAAAAGCAGAGCGAGTGGTTTCAAGCCACTTTCTCGAGCATCTGCGACAACGTGGAGCAGGTCCTGTTGGGCAAGCGGCACGTGGTCGAGCTGGCCTTTACCGCCATGGTGAGTGAAGGTCACCTTCTCCTAGAGGATTTCCCCGGTACGGGTAAGACCGCTTTAGCCCGCGCCATGTCACAGACGCTCAAGGGAACGAGTTCGCGCATCCAGTTCACGCCCGACCTGCTGCCGGGTGACGTCACGGGCGCATCTGTATTCGATCAGAAGAAGGGTACCTGGGAGTTTCACGCGGGCCCCATTTTCGCCAACGTGGTGCTTGCGGATGAGATCAACCGCGCCAGCCCCAAAACGCAGTCGGCTCTTCTCGAGGCCATGGAAGAAGGCCAGGTCACGGTTGATGGAGTCACTCGCAGCACCGGTGCACCGTTCCTCGTGATTGCCACGCAGAACCCCATCGAGCACGCGGGAACCTATCGTCTGCCGGAGGCACAGCTGGACCGTTTCATGCTCAAGGCGTCCATTGGATACCCGGATCTGGCCGCGACCGTGAAGATTCTTGAAGGCACGGCTGAGGTCAAGGGTGAACTGAGCGGCGTCATCACGACCAAGGATCTCGTGCAGATGTCGGACATGGCTCGTGCCGTGTTCGTGCACCCGCTGGTTTTCGACTACATCGGACGCCTCGTCGAGGCCACGCGCACGGCAAAGCAGGTGCAGATGGGCGCGAGCGTTCGCGGTGCCCGGTCGCTGACGAAGGCCTCAAAGACGTGGGCTCTCGCACACGGCCGCACCTACGTAACTCCCGACGACGTCAAGGCACTCGCTGACGTGGTCCTGTCGCACCGCATTGTGCTCGACCCGGAGTCAGAGTTCGACGGCGTGACGGCCAGCGCGGTCATCGGGCAGATTCTGCTCGACGTCGTTCCGCCAGCAGGGAGCGACATTCAGTGACCCTGCGCTCAGGTTCAGGCCGATCCGCAACCCGAGGTGTCGACTCAGTCGATACGGCGGGCTCGGCGGACGCAACAACGTTCACTCTCGTATCCGAGAGTGGCATTGGCCTGCCTGCGCGCTTTATGGGAGGGGCCCTTAAGGCCGGGCGCCTTCTTGGTCGGGCCACGGTTCGCGGCGCTCGGTGGGCCCGTGACACCGTCACTGTCGTTGGCTGGTTGTGCGTCGCACTTCTCGTTGTCGCGCTCCCGCTGGGACTAAGCCTGAGATGGATTGAATTATCGGTGGCCGGATGGATTTCTCTCGTCCTGTTGGTCATTGCCATTCCCTTCCTCTTCGGCGGGCGTTCGTATTCAGTTACCTTCGTGCTGACCACGGATCGGGTCGTCGCTGGCACCGAGGCTCAAGCCAACGTCTCGGCGACCAACATTTCGCGCCGTTTGCAATTGCCCGGTCGGATCGATATTCCCGTTGGACAGGGACTCGTGGACCTCGGTCTCCCGTTCATGCGACCCGGGCAGGTCTTCGAAGAGGTCGTGACAATTCCCGCTCAGCGACGCGGAGTTCTCGATGTTGGCCCGGTCACCACTGTCCGGACTGACCCCGTCGGTCTGTTGCGTCATGAGATGCACTGGGCTGACGTCAAGCGACTCTTCATTCACCCCGTTACCGTGTCTGTGCCGAGTACGAGCACGGGATTTATTCGGGACCTCGAGGGCAATCCCACGTCGATTCTCACTGACGCGGACATCTCGTTTCACGCGATTCGCGAGTATCAATCCGGTGATTCGTATCGCCACGTGCACTGGAAATCGACGGCAAAAACGGGCCGATTGATGATGCGTCAGTTCGAAGAAACGCGACGTTCTCGCATGGTGCTCGCCCTAGCCCTTGCGCCGCAGGAGTATGCCAACGCAGACGAATTCGAACTTGCTGTCAGTTCGCTGGGTTCCCTGGGGGTTCGCGCCATCCGCGACGGCCGCGAGGTCACCGTTCTTACCTCTGCTGACATCCCGGTGGGGGCCAAGAGAAGCGTTCGGTCGATTCGGTCACTGAGTTCGCAGTCTCCTTCCCGCCTGCTTGATGACCTCAGTCAGATTGACCTCGCTTCCAATGCGATGACTCTTGAGGGCGTGTGTTCACTCACCAGCCGCGTCGTCAATGACATGTCTGTCGTCGTATTGTTCTGCGGTTCATCAGTGACGCCCCAGATGCTGCAACGCGCCCGTCTCCAGTTGCCGGCCGACATCGGTGTTGTCGCTGTGCTGTCGGCACCTGGCGAAGAGCCGTCCTTTCGATCGCTCTCAGGCCTGGGAGTGATGACGGTAGCAATTCTCGACGACCTGCGCTCACTCTTGTCGAGGTACGCAGGATGAGCCCGTCACGTCGAATCAACGCTGTCTCCCGAAGAGACATGCTCACTATTTTTGGCTTCGTACTTGCGTTCGACGCCATTGGACTTGTTCTTGTGTGGCCCATTTACTCCACACCATTCCTCTTTGTCACTGTTGCGGGCGCCATTTCGGCCGCATCGGTCATTGCCTGGCTTCAGGCCCGATTCGGGTGGACCTGGTTTACCACCACCTTGTTGGGTCTTGGGGCCTACCTCGTGCTTGCCCTGCCTTTCACGAGCCCGAGTTCCCTGGCGAGCCCATCTGACATTGTCCCTGGGTGGATTAGTTCGATTTCGGGAATCGTTCTCTCATGGAAGCAACTGATCACCATTGCGCTTCCCGTAGGGACATTCCAATCCCTGCTTGTGCCGGCGTTCCTCACGTTCTACGTTGCCAACCTCGTGGCTTTGTCGGTCGCCTGGCGTTCTCGCCGGCTTTACTGGTTCCCCGTTATTCCGATGTTGCTGACCCCGGTCTTTGGGATTGCGTTTGGTTATCCCGATGTTTCTCGGAGTCTTTCACTTTTCGGTCTCACCATTCCGGTCGCCGGTGGAATCGTGGGTGGCGTCGTTACGCTCGCCCTAGCCGTCGGCTACCTGTCGTGGGGCCGTCAGTCACTCCGCCGTGAGTCACTTGCAGGTACGAGCGCCCAACCGAGTGAGATCCGCTCTGGACGAGGAAACGGACAGAGGTTCCGCCGACTTCTTACCGCGGTTGGCGTGGTAGCGCTCACCGCCGTGGTTGTGGGTGTGGCGATGACGGCGGCAGGCATTCCCTCATCCCGCGACGTCTTGCGATCGTCCGTTAATCCTGACATCAGGATTCGCGAAGAGGTGAGCCCTCTCAGCTCTTACCGAAAGTCGTTTACTGACAGCGCCATTCTTGCGGCCGATCTCTTCTCGTTCTCGACGACGGGCGAAGCCCCGGCGAATATCAGGTTGGCAGTGATGCCCTACTTCAACGGCGAAATCTTTACCGTGATGCCGCCCAGCACCAGCTCCGACCTGATGTCGTCATTTGGGAAAGTTGCTGCTGAGATTCCCTCTCCTGTGGCGGGAAAGTCAGACTCCTACGTGACCGAGATCAGTGTCGCTGACCTCAGCACGATGGGGGATTCGCTCATTTGGCTGCCACTTCCGGGTTTTGCTAAGTCCGTCACGTTCACCGGGGAAAATGCGCGGGCGCTCACGGATGCCTTCTACTTCAATCGTGGAACGTACGCCGGTGTTGCTGTCAATCCCTCGAAGGAGACCGCCTCAACGTCTGTGTTGACATCCGGTAGCAGTTATCAGGTTTCGTCGTTTGTGGAATCGGGGCTGGTCGATGTGGCCAACCTCACCAACCCATCACTTTCGCAATTCGGCGATGAGGTTATTCCTGAAAAGCTTAAGGAATGGTGCGAAGCGCAACAGGGTCAACTGGGAACCTGCAACCCAGGCATGTCTGGCGCGGAATTTGGTGAACTCGTCGGCCACCTCCGGGCTCGGGGCTACCTCAGCCATGGGCTGGACGAGCCGTCAGCCGCTAACGGCGAGCAAACGTGGGTCAGCCAGCTTGCTGATCAGGGATACACCTTCAAGCCGAGTCTTGCCGGTCACTCGACCGGCCGCATCAATGACCTTTTCGCCGAGTTGCTCAACCGACAAAATGTGGCCGGTGCCAATGTTTCTGATGACAAGCTGGTTGCAGCAGTAGGTGACGACGAGCAGTTTGCTGCGGCCGTGGCACTGCTCGCCGACCACGTTGGTTTCCCCTCACGAGTTGTCGTGGGATTCCGTTCCTCGAGCACTGCTGGTGCCGCTTATGCCGTGCCTGCCTGTCTTGAGCAAACGTGTCAGGGTGGAAATCTCACAGCGTGGGTAGAGATTCAAGGTAAGGACGGATCATGGGCTGCCCTTGACGTCACGCCGCAGTTTGCCAACCCGATTGAACCCCTGAGCCAAGACCGCCAAGATCCCAAGAACGAGACCCAGGTATTTGACGAAAATGCCACGGTCATTCCTCCGGTACAGTCGAATCCATCCAACGGGCAACAGAATGACGATGAGGGTAACGGCGGCCTCAATCTGGGATGGCTCTGGGAGTTCCTCCGCATCAGCGGACTCACTCTGCTGATCATTGCAGCGGTGCTAAGCCCCTTTGTGCTGATCATCGGCTCGAAGGTGCGTCGTCGTCGTGCACGCCGTGAGGCAGCGGCGCCAACCACGGCGATTGTGGGCGCCTGGGATGAACTCATCGATGAACTGGTCGATGCCGGCTATGCGTTGCCCAAAACGCAGACGCGGCGCGAACTAGCGGGTGATTACGGGGTTGCGTCAGCAGTCGCTCTCGCAAACCTCACAGACGAGGCAGTTTTTGGGCCTGAAGAACCCGATGCGGCGTCTCTGTCACGGTCGTGGGAAATTGTGGATATCGAACGAGCGAGTCGCCGAGCCGACCTCACGACGTGGCAGCGAGTGAAAGTGGAGCTCTCACTCCGGTCCTTCCTTCGGTATCTCGGCCCAACCGCGCGAACGAGCCAATCGGTTACGTCGTTGACGGGAGATGTCATCACTACCGAGTCCGGTCGCTTCGCAGGCTTTGTGAGATTTGTGAGTCGCGAAGCGAGAACTGGCTGGGCATGGATCATGAACAAATCGCGAACGCGACTAGGTCGTCGCCCCCAGCAATAGGCCCGATAGTAGGGGGATAGTTTTCCGGATTATCGGCGGATAGGGTAAGACTGAAATGGCGCACGAAGGGGGAGGGTCACGTGTCAGACAAAATAGCTAACCCGTGGGCTCCCAAAGACTGGGAAGACTTCGAAAGCGACTCACTCGAGTCGAGTTTCTCTCAGAGCCAACCCATCGCTCCGGGCATTGTTGTGGAGTCCGCGCCGCACACCGTTTTCGACGCTGATAGTGAAGAGCCACAGCCAGATTCCGGACCATTCGTTCCTGCTCCAATCACGACACCGGTTGCCACTCAACCACCGGCGGAGGTCGTTACGCCAGAACCAGTGAGCACGTCACCGAGTGAGTTCGCTCCGGTCGAGGTGACTCCGGTAACCGAGATTCAACCCATTGCCCTGCCCATCGTGAACGATCCGATTGAGGATCTCCCCGTAGCGGATAGTCAGTCGCAGTCGGTTGTTTCCTCGTTTAGTGGTTCTGTCTCTAACATCGTCGATGTTGAGGATCGCGATCGCACGGTCATTTCCAAAACGGCGACGTCCCGTTGGGCGCTCGTTTCCTCTGCCGGGACTTCGCCCTCATTTGCGGCCGGACGTGTGATTGTCGGTCGTAAACCGGGGAACCTTCCGGATCTTCCGGAGGCCAGCTTTGTCGAGGTTGCCGATCCAACGCGAACCGTGTCGAAGAATCACGCGCTGCTTGAATTCATCGACGGGATATGGATGATTTCAGACCTTGACTCGACTAATGGCGTTGCGCTTGTGCGTGTCGATGGCAACGAATCTCGAGTGACCGTTGGCCAACGCGCGGCGTTGACCGAGAAGTTCTACTTGGGCGACCTTCTCATTACTCTGCAACTGTCGGGAGCTTAAGTGTCTGACGATGACTTCGACGAGACCATTATCGCCTCGCGCGGAAAGACAACTGGCGAGGTGGAGGACGAGACAATTGTCGTCCGCCGTGCACCCGTTGACGACGAGACAGTGATTGTCTCTAGTTCGCCTGTTGATGATAAGACAGTCATTTCCTCGCGACCGACTTTAGATGACGAAACGGTCATTGTTTCTCGTGCACCGGACCTCGATGAGACCATCATTGTCTCTGGGTCGACCGACATTGACGAAACGGTTATTTCATCTCGAGCTTCCGACTTCGATGAAACCATCATTTCTTCCCGAAAAGACGTTGATGACGCCACGGTGATCTCGCGCCGGTCCACTTCGGCAGACGAACTCACGAAACAGGCCAAGCGCACCAAAAAGGAATCCACGGCGGCCGCCAGCAACGCAATGTTTAGGCCACCGGCGCAAGTCCCCGCCCGATCCGCTAAGCAAAACGCGGATGTCGTGAAGGTCTCTCGGGACGACGATGCCGACGCCACTGTCGTCTCCCGGCGCAACAAGGCGGATATTGACGAGACGGTTATCTCCTCACGTAAGTCACAGCCGGACGTTGATGAAACCGTCATGAGTTCTCGCAACTCAGCGGACGTCGATGAAACCGTGATGAGTTCTCGCAACGCTCCGGACGTCGATCAGACGGTCGTGAGTTCTCGCAACGCTTCGGACACTGACCAGACAGTGTTGAGATCAGGAAACGCAGACGCCACGGTCGTTTCGGCACGGGACTCGGACGCTACCGTGATGGGATCTCGGCAGCGTGACGCACAGGCCCCGCCGGAGGATGAGACCGTCATTGCCGGCGGTGGACAGATGCGAGCCCCTCGGGAAGCAGACGCCCGCGTGGGCGATGCTCAAGAATTTGTGCGACTCGGGGAGCCGGTGGTTGAGCAAGTCGAGCGTGTTGATTTCGGAACGCCGCCGCCGCGAATTCAGGCCGCCACAGATCCGGCTTTTCTTTACGAGGCAGCAATGAAGCAGCGCCAGGAACGCGCCCGCAGGCTGGTCGTGCTCTTGGTGGGAAGCGCCGTGGCCTTGGGCGTCATTCTGGCCGTGGCCATCGTCTTCCTCACGCAGTCGTAGGCTAGCCCCATGACCGAGAAGCTCCCCGCGACGAGCTTCATCGTGGGAATGGCGCTCCTTTATGGAGTGGCGGCCGCTGCCGTGCTGATCATGGGGCTCGGCATCGTCACGGTTGTCGCCGTCAACGACAATCCGTTTGAGCCACTCGTGCAGGGGCCCGCACTGACCGCCGCCATCATCGCGATGGTCTTGCTCATCGGCGCGCTTATTTTTGCGGGGTTGCGCAGGGACAACCGGCTGCGCTGGACGGGGATTGCCGGCATCACCGCAGGCGTGCTCCTCGCATATTTCGGGGCCTACGTAATTGTCAGCATCCTGACGAGTGGCAGTGATGGTCTGTTGGTCGCGCTCAGCGCCCTGTTCCTCTTTGTCTCGCCCGCCACGTTGGTAATTCTTGTTGCCGCCGGTGCTGCCACCTGGGGCTACTTCGGCACCTTGCGCTGGCAGGCGCGTAATGCCGACACCAGGCAGTACCTGACGCCAGAGGACTAGCGGCCGGCCCGGGGTCACCGTGTCAGGCGCCCCTCTGGGGAAAGTTCACCCGGAGTCCGGGGCGAACACGATTTACTTCCGCCATGATTCTGGCTTTTCTCACCCCCGTGTCCCCTGTCGCCCCGGCCGCTCACATTCCCGCCACGACCGCCGCCGGCGCGTTGCTCGAAGTGCTGGCGTGGCTCACATTCCTCGGCCTCGGTATCGCGCTTGCCGTCATTGATGCCCGCTCGCGACGCTTGCCCAATCGACTCGTGGCCCTGCTGACCGCGGGCGGGCTCATCTTCTTCACGTCGGCCGCCATCGTCGAGCAGAATCTGCCAGCGCTGTGGCGCGCACTCGCCGGCCTCGGCATCAGCTTTGCCATTTATCTCGTGATTTCGCTGGCAGCCCGCGGCGGTCTCGGCGCGGGCGACGTGAAGCTGGCAGCTCCCGTGGGTCTTTACCTGGGCTGGCTCGGTTGGGAGGCGTTGGTGTGGGGCATCGTTCTCGCGTTTGTGGTGGGCGGCATTGCCGGGCTCGTCGTCGCAGCCCGAAAGAGGCGCATCCGTGGCCTCACCGTTCCGTTTGGCCCGTTCATGCTTGCCGGCGTTCTGGTCACGGCAGGTCTTGTGGCCTGGGCGCCAGTGATTTCGACAAGCTCAATCAGCTAGGGGCACCAGCTCAATCACCTAGCGACGCAAGCGTTGGCGCAAAAAACGGGCAAGTCGATCGCGACGGCTTTCGTAAAGCAGAAAGTTATCCCGATAGGTCTCTTCCAACGCACCGAGCAGTGTGAGATGAACAATGTGCGGGCGCCTGCGGAGGTTCGGAGTCTCGACAAAGAATCCGCGGCGAACCAGCGGACCGGCGTGGCATACCCAATTGAAATCCGCGGTCATCACGGTGAAGCGTTGGGTCTCGTGGAGCACTCGGTGAAGGGATTGTTGTTCCGCCATGTGTGCGAGCCGGGTGTCTTCACGCACCCGCGGGTTCCCGAGGTACTGCTCCTTGACGCGCTCGTCGAATTCTTGCCAGACGGGGGAGGTTCGTGAAGCTGCAAAGAGCCCTGAGTTCAGGAGCGCCTTGCCATGGAGTTCTTCGGCCACCGCCTTGTCCCACAGTTGCGAGTGTAAATCGCGAAGTTTTTCTTGACGAACGTCAAACGCGTCAACGCAGTGCGGGTATTCCGCATCCAATTCGGCGGCAAGAACGAAGTTGCCGTCGTTCGCCCGCGCCATGTCGAAGTACACGCCGACGGCAGCACGGTCCTGCACCCAGCAATCGGCGTCAATCCACATGATGTAGTCGTGGTCAAACAGTTGCGGCAGCTGCGGCCGGATAGTCATGGCACCCGCATACGTGGTGGCCGCGTCCACCGATTTCCACGCGTCATCAGGAATGTCGATGACTCCAGCACACCGCGACTCCAGAGCCCGCCGCGATTCCGCCGTAAGACCTAGATCAATCACGTAGACGATTCGGGCCCATTTACCCAGTGATTCCAGCAGATTGAGACAGGTCCACACGTAGTTCTCGTCACTTGCCGTGACGATGACCCGTTCGTTTTTCCCCACATCCTTACCCTACGTGTTGGGTGGTTCACCAAGAGGGGGTCCGCTGGTTTCGATACGGCCACTGCGTGGCCTACTCAACCAACGATTGGCAGGTTTCGATACGGCCACTGCGTGGCCTACTCAACCAACGATCAGCCGGGACTCAACCACCGAAATCAGCATTTGACCCCCCTCGCACTACCGGGCTACTATTGAGAATTGGTGCGCAAAGAGGCGCGTCTGTTTTCGCTTGCCAAAACAACGAAATCAGGCCGCCGCCGGAGCATCAGTTCCACAGGGTCAACACTCCCTCCGGGAGTGACCCCCACGGCATATTCGCCACACACGGTTCGACACTCGTCGCAACCGGGCGAATAACTACGATTACCCCGCAGATTCACCTGAATCTCTGGGGAAAACCGCTGTCACCGTGCAGTCCAAACAAGGAGAAATAGTGCCAACCATTAACCAGTTGGTTCGTAAGGGTCGTACGCCTAAGGTCACCAAGACCAAGGCGCCCGCACTCAAGGCGAACCCGCAGCAGCGCGGCGTATGCACGCGTGTCTACACGACTACGCCTAAGAAGCCCAACTCGGCTCTGCGCAAGGTTGCTCGTGTCAAGCTTTCGAACGGTACCGAGGTCACCGCCTACATTCCCGGTGAAGGTCACAACCTTCAGGAGCACTCGATGGTGCTCGTCCGCGGTGGTCGTGTGAAGGATCTCCCCGGTGTGCGTTACAAGATCGTGCGCGGTGCGCTCGACACCCAGGCGGTCAAGGGCCGCAAGCAGGCGCGTAGCCGCTACGGCGCGAAGATGGAGAAGAAGTAATGCCTCGTAAAGGACCAGCTCCCAAGCGTCCCGTTGTTGCCGATCCCGTATACGGCGCCCCCATCGTCACCCAGCTCGTCAACAAGATTCTTCTTGATGGCAAGAAGGGCCTCGCCGAGCGCATCGTTTACGGTGCGCTCGAGGGCGTAGAGTCCAAGACCGGCGGAGACGCTGTTGCCACGCTCAAGAAGGCGCTCGACAACGTGCGCCCCACCCTTGAGGTTCGTTCGCGTCGCGTGGGTGGTTCCACCTACCAGGTGCCCGTTGAGGTTAAGCCTCACCGTGCGAACACGCTCGCCCTGCGTTGGCTCACGAGCTACGCCAAGGCACGTCGCGAGAAGACCATGACCGAGCGTCTCATGAACGAGATTCTCGATGCGTCGAACGGTCTGGGCGCCGCTGTGAAGCGTCGCGAAGACACGCACAAGATGGCCGAGTCCAACAAGGCCTTCGCGCACTACCGCTGGTAACCCGTATACCGCTGGTAGTCACTGACCAACTCATTCGCCCCCTACTTTCGGAGGAACCACCGTGGCACAAGACGTGCTCACCGACCTGAACAAGGTCCGAAACATCGGCATCATGGCTCACATCGATGCCGGTAAGACGACGACCACCGAGCGAATCCTGTTTTACACGGGTATCACGCACAAGATCGGTGAGGTGCACGACGGTGCTGCCACGATGGACTGGATGGAACAGGAGCAGGAGCGCGGCATCACGATTACGTCGGCTGCCACCACCTGTTTCTGGAACGAAAACCAGATCAACATCATCGACACCCCCGGCCACGTTGACTTCACAGTTGAGGTGGAGCGTTCGCTCCGCGTTCTCGACGGTGCTGTTGCCGTGTTCGACGGTAAAGAGGGTGTGGAGCCGCAGTCGGAGACGGTGTGGCGTCAGGCTGACAAGTACGACGTTCCCCGCATTTGCTTCGTCAACAAGATGGACAAGCTGGGCGCCGACTTCTACTTCACGGTCGACACCATCATCAACCGCTTGGGCGCCAAGCCCCTCGTGATCCAGATTCCGATTGGCGCCGAGAACACCTTCGAGGGTGTTGTTGACCTGGTTGAGATGAAGGCCCTCACCTGGCGTGGAGACTCCAAGGGTGACGTGGAGATGGGTGCCAAGTACGAGATCGAAGAGATCCCGGCTGACCTCATCGACAAGGCCAACGAGTACCGCACCGCGCTGCTCGAGACCGTTGCCGAGACCGACGAAGCTCTCCTCGAGAAGCACTTCGGTGGCGAAGAACTCACGGTTGCCGAAATCAAGGGCGCCATTCGCAAGCTCACCATCAACAGCGAAATCTACCCCGTGCTGTGTGGTTCGGCATTCAAGAACCGCGGTGTGCAGCCCATGCTCGACGCCGTGATCGACTACCTCCCCTCGCCTCTCGACGTTCCCGATGTTCAGGGTCACGACGTGCGCGACGAAGAGAAAATCATCACGCGCAAGGCAGACTCCACCGAGCCGTTCTCGGCTCTCGCGTTCAAGGTTGTCTCGCACCCCTTCTTTGGTCGTCTCACCTACATTCGCGTCTACTCCGGCAAGGCCGAGGGTGGCACCCAGGTGATCAACTCCACCAAAGACAAGAAGGAGCGCATCGGCAAGCTGTTCCAGATGCACGCCAACAAGGAGAACCCTGTTGACGGCGTCACCGCCGGTCACATCTACGCGGCTATTGGCCTCAAGGACACCACCACCGGTGACACGCTCTGCGACCCGCAGCACGAAATCGTGCTCGAGTCGATGTCGTTCCCTGAGCCCGTGATCTCGGTGGCCATTGAGCCCAAGACCAAGGCTGACCAGGAAAAGCTCGGAACTGCCATCCAGAAGCTCGCCGAGGAAGACCCCACCTTCCGCGTTGAGCAGGACCAGGAGACCGGCCAGACCGTGATCTCGGGTATGGGTGAGTTGCACCTCGACATCCTCGTCGACCGCATGCGTCGTGAGTTCAAGGTTGAGGCCAACGTGGGTAAGCCCCAGGTGGCCTACCGCGAGACCATTCGCCGCAACGTCGACAAGTACGACTACACGCACAAGAAGCAGACCGGTGGCTCTGGTCAGTTCGCCAAGATTCAGATCGCTCTCGAGCCCATGGAGGTGACCGCCGACAAGACTTACGAGTTCGACAACAAGGTCACCGGTGGACGCATCCCTCGTGAGTACATTCCTTCCGTGGACCACGGAATCCAAGACGCCCTGCAGGTCGGCATACTTGCGGGTTATCCCATGGTTGGTGTCAAGGCAACACTGCTTGACGGCGCCTACCACGACGTCGACTCCTCGGAGATGGCGTTCAAGATTGCCGGATCGATGGCCTTCAAGGAGGCCGCTCGTCAGGCAAACCCGGTTCTGCTCGAGCCGCTGATGGCCGTGGAGGTGCGTACCCCAGAGGAATACATGGGAGACGTCATCGGCGACCTGAACTCGCGACGCGGACAGATCCAATCGATGGACGACGCCAGTGGTGTCAAGGTCGTTCGCGCCCTTGTCCCCCTGTCGGAGATGTTCGGATACATCGGTGACCTGCGGTCGAAGACCTCAGGCCGTGCCGTGTACTCGATGACCTTCGAAAGTTATGCCGAGGTCCCGAAGGCTGTTGCCGACGAGATCATCCAAAAGAACAAGGGCGAATAGCCCCGATCACACCTGCTAGTGCACTCAGCTAGTTCAACAAAAAACTAAACACCAAATCCCCTGCGGGCCAGGCACGAGAAATCGGGCCAAACTCGCACCAACGTCCTAGGAGGACCCAGTGGCTAAGGCCAAGTTCGAGCGGACAAAGCCGCACGTAAACATCGGAACCATCGGTCACGTTGACCACGGTAAGACCACTCTTACCGCAGCGATCTCGAAGGTTCTTGCCGACAAGTTCCCGTCGGCAACCAACGTCCAGCGCGACTTCGCGTCGATTGACTCGGCACCCGAAGAGCGCCAGCGCGGTATTACGATCAACATCTCCCACGTTGAGTACGAAACCCCCAAGCGCCACTACGCACACGTAGACGCACCGGGCCACGCTGACTACATCAAGAACATGATCACGGGAGCCGCCCAGATGGACGGCGCTATCCTCGTGGTTGCTGCTACGGATGGCCCCATGGCTCAGACGCGTGAGCACGTGCTGCTCGCCAAGCAGGTTGGTGTTCCTTACCTCATGGTTGCACTGAACAAGTCCGACATGGTTGACGACGAAGAGATCCTTGAGCTCGTTGAGCTCGAGGTTCGCGAGCTCCTCTCCAGCCAGGGCTTCGACGGCGACAACGCTCCCGTCGTTCGCGTCTCGGGCCTCAAGGCTCTCGAGGGCGACGAGAAGTGGACTCAGGCCATCCTTGACCTGATGGACGCAGCTGACGCCAGCATCCCCGACCCGGTGCGCGACAAGGACAAGCCGTTCTTGATGCCCATCGAGGACGTGTTCACCATCACCGGTCGTGGAACGGTTGTTACCGGTCGCGCCGAGCGTGGCACGCTGGCCATCAACTCCGAGGTCGAGATCGTGGGCATCCGTCCCACGCAGAAGACCACGGTCACGGGTATCGAGATGTTCCACAAGCAGCTCGACGAGGCCTGGGCCGGCGAGAACTGTGGTCTGCTTCTTCGCGGAACCAAGCGTGAAGATGTAGAGCGTGGACAGGTTGTTGTGAAGCCCGGTTCGGTTACGCCGCACACGGACTTCGAAGGCACCGCTTACATCCTTTCCAAGGATGAGGGTGGCCGTCACAACCCGTTCTACGGCAACTACCGTCCCCAGTTCTACTTCCGCACCACCGACGTCACCGGCGTCATCACCCTGCCTGACGGCAAGGAGATGGTTATGCCTGGTGACACCACTGACATGACGGTTGCGCTGATTCAGCCCATCGCCATGGAAGAGGGCCTCGGCTTCGCCATCCGTGAGGGTGGACGTACCGTGGGTGCCGGAACGGTAACCAAGATCATCAAGTAGTCATCTGACTGCACGCTCTGAGGGCCTCCACTTCGGTGGGGGCCCTCAGTCGTTGTGTGGAGCAGTGGACAAAAAGAATTCCCCCGGCCTCGCGGCCAGGGGAATTCTTTTATGGAGCGAACTGACTACTTGGCAGCAGCCTTCGCGCGCATCATGTTGGCCACCGCGATGGCGTCGCCCGCAGGAGCGTTCGACTTGCCCGCAGGGCGAGCAATCAACATGTAGAGCACACCGGCGACAAGCACGACGCCGAGGCCCAACCAGGTGGCCCAGTCAACAACCCAGTTGCCGGTGGCGCCAGGCTGGAGCATCCAGATGATGGCCCAGATTCCGTAAACCAGAGCCAGGATGTTGATGATCAAGCCCCACACACCGAGGTGGAAGGGTCCTGCCGGCTTCCAACCGCGGAAGCGCTGAACCAGCGACGCGAGAACCACGGACTGGAACGACACGTAGATGCCGAGCACAGCGAACTGTGTAATCGGAACCAGCGAGTCGGGCAGCACGTAAATCACGATGGTCAGGATGATCGGGATGATGCTTGCCACCAGAAGTGCGTTGCGAGGCACCTGGGTGCGTGGCGTGAGCTTGGCCAGCCACTTGCTGGCCGGCAGCATGCCATCGCGGGCCTTCGACTGGATCAGTCGGCTCGCGGCAGCCTGGAGGCTCAGCGTGCACGAGATGAATGCCAACACGGCCACGGCCAAGAAGATCTTGGCGCCGATCGGACCGAGCGCGGACTCGAGGATGCCGGGGATGGGGTTCATGTCATCACCGTTGACGATGCCCGCGAGGTTCGGGGCCGCCATGACATATCCGGCGAATGAGAAGAGCGCCGAGACGCCACCCACGAAGATGGTCAGGTACATGGCACGAGGAACGCGACGAGCAGCATCCTTGACCTCTTCGGCCACGTCACCACAGGCTTCGAAGCCGTAGAACATGAAGAGTCCCACGAGAGCCGCGGCAACGAATGCGGTGCCGATGTAGTTGCCACCGTCTCCCTTGCCGAACGTGTCGAAGAACACCGACCAGTCGTTGTGGCGCTGGAAGATGAGCAAGTACAGACCCACACCAACCACACCGACGAGCTCGGCGGCAAGACCGATGCGAGCGATGATTGACATCGTGCGCGTTCCGAAGAGGTTCAAGACCAGGGCGAGAACAAGGATTCCGACAGCGAAGAGCAGCTGCGTGAGCGGGTTGTATTCCACTCCGAAAATCTCAGTCGCGTATCCCGTGCTGAATTCGATCACCGAGGTGATCGTGACAATCATGGCCCACACGTAGATCCACGAAAAGATCCAGGCGTAACGCTTACCCCAGAGGCGACGTGCCCACGGGTAAAGTCCACCGGCGATGGGGAACTGCGACACGATCTCGCCAAAAACGAGTGCGACGAGAAGCTGACCGCCACCCACGATGACGATCCACCAGATGGAGGGCGGGCCACCGGTCGAGACAGCTACGGCAAAGAGTGCGTAGATGGCGACAAGTGGTGACAAGTAAGTGAAACCGAGGGCAATGTTTCCCCACAAGGACATGCTGCGCGAATAGGTGCTCTTGTAACCAAGAGCTTCAAGTTGCGCGGCTTCTTCTTGGTGAGTGCCCGAAGTGCTGGTGGACATTCGTAACCTTTCAGTCGTCACGCTCGATGCCGCCCGGGGTAGGTGGCACTTCGGCGTGCTGTTGCACACGCTATTCCTGAATGCGCCAAAAGGCTACGACCTCGTCCCTTGATTTTGAAACGCCCAGTCCCTATGGTTTACGTTTCATTCCTCGAGAGCAAACGATTCTTCTCCCAAACCTGACAGGATTCACTGGTGGGAATGCAGACGGGATCACAGAAGACACTACGGCATGAGATTCAGGCGTTGCGCGCTGTCGCCGTGCTGGTCGTTATCGCCTATCACTTCTGGCCCACTCGAGTGCCGGGCGGATATCTCGGTGTCGACATTTTCTTCGTCATCTCGGGTTACCTCATTACCGACCACATTCTTCGCCGCCGAAGCGGAGAATCGATGTTCTCCTTTGCCAACTTCTATCGCCGGCGTGCACTGCGCATCCTTCCGTCGGCGGTGACGGTTCTCCTTGCCACCCTTGTGGGGGTGGTGTTCATCTCTTCGAGGATTGAGTGGGGCAACTTCGCCGCGCAAATTGCGGCCAGCGCGGTGTTTGTTGAGAACTGGGTGCTCGGCTTCCTTCAAGTGGACTATCTGGGTTCGCTGGCGGACCCGAGTCCGGTGCAGCACTATTGGAGCCTCTCGGTCGAAGAGCAGTTCTACCTTCTGTGGCCCGTGCTACTTATCGGTGTCGTTGCCGTGGGCGCGCGCCTCACTGCGTCACCGCGGACGAGAAGTGTGTTCCTGGTCACCGTGCTGTCTGCGGTCACTGTCGCTTCCCTGGGATTCGCGGCCTATCTCATGTCGACCACGCCCACCGCCGGATTCTTCAACACGTTCGGGCGCGGGTGGGAGTTTGCCGTGGGCGGGCTTCTGGCTGCCGCTCGCGCTACTCGATCGCACCGCCCAGGCCCCCGTGCTCCCGTGCGCGTGGCCCTGAGTTTCGTGGGGTGGATCCTCATCGGCACTGCGATGTGGTGTGTGACGGGCGCCGGCGATGCATTGCTTGTGGAGGCAGAGGCGGCGCCACAAGCGCTGGCGACAACTCTTGTGCCGATACTCATGGCGACCGTAGGAACTCTGGCGGTCATTTCGGCAGGTTCGCCACACGAGTCAACCGCGTGGATCCGGGTGTTTCGAAATCCTGTGATCACGTTTATTGCGGCCGTCTCGTTTGCCGCATACCTCTGGCACTGGCCACTCCTCGTCTTTGCCGAGCAACTCCTTGAGGCGCGGCCCACAACGCCCGTCCTCATCGGGCTGGTCGCGCTCACCTTGCTTCTGGCTTTCCTCACCACGCGCTTCGTGGAAAATCCGCTCCGCCGACTCTCAGCGCCGCGCGTGCCCAATCGCCAGGTGTTTCTTGCAGCGCTCGTCGTGACGGCAGTAACGGTTGGCGGTGCCAGCGTGCCCTGGATTGCTAGCGAAGCCATGAGCGCCAAAGCACGCGAGTCAACCAGCGCGCCAACGCCTTCCGGGTTGTGCGTGGGAGCACAAGCTCTGGACCCCTCGGCACACTGCGCTGCGGGTCCGTACACCGTGTGGCAACCCAACCCGCTCACGCTCACCGAGGGTTATGCACGCACCGACGATTGCCTCACACGTACGAGCGAATCCGAAGAAACGCACTGTGAATTCGGAGATCCTACGAGTGATTTCACCGTCGCCCTCGTGGGCGATTCGCACGCGACCATGTTCTTCGTTCCGATGAGCGCCATTGCTCAGGAGAACGGCTGGCGACTTGTTGTGATCACGCGGGGGCGATGCCCGTGGGCAGCGCCGACCGCAGAGGACACAACGGAATGTGCTGCGTTCAAAAACGATCTCGCTGCGGAGCTTGCCACCCCAGGAAAATACGACCTCATTGTGACGAGTTCCAGAGCGTATGCGTCACTCACTCCGGAACAAATCATCGCCGCGTGGACCCCGGTTCTGAAGACGGGAACTCAGATTGTTACGGTGCGCGACAACGCTCACTTTGCTCAAGGAACACGACCGTGCGTTCTCGAGCACTTGGACGATCCCACGGTCTGCGTGGCACCGCGAACCGAGGCGCTGGGGTTTGACCCACACGTGGAGGCGGCACATGCCGTGCGCGGCGTAGGCCTTATCGACCTCACACAGTTCTACTGCGATAGCCAGAACTGCTTCATGGCCGTAGGTGGTCTGGTCATGTACCAAGACTCAGGACACCTCACCGAGGCCTATCTGACCTCACTCACGCCCTACGTGAACAGGCAGCTGAGGGAATTAGACCCGGAGTTTCCGTACTCGACTGAGACGAGCTAGACGCCGAAGGCGTTGAGGCCCGTGAGTTCGCGCCCGATGACCAACTGGTGCACTTCATCGGTGCCCTCATAGGTGCGCACCGATTCGAGGTTGGCCATGTGGCGCATCACGGGGAACTCGTTCGTCACGCCGTCCCCACCCAGAATGGTGCGGCACTCGCGTGCGATGTTGAGCGCTTCGCGCACGCTGTTGAGCT
>CANFVD010000011.1 GCA_947450345.1 Actinomycetota bacterium | reverse complement strand
GATGTTCTCACGGATGCTCGACTGGCCGTGACGCCCGCCACCACGAACCGTGAACTCGCGTCACGCGTGTCGGTGCGGGATGCCCCTGCGCTGGCCTTCGTGATCGACCGCGCCGAATACTCGGCCGACGCCCTGGTGGCGTCCGATGCGCGCACGGCGTGGCTGGCCGTTGAGGACATCGAGAATCAATTGATGACCGGTCTGACGCGTCGACAGAGACTGATGCGGCGCCTGGCGTTGCGGTCGCTCATTCGCCGTCACCGAAGTGTCTGACTAACATAGTGACCATGACATCTGGGGAATCTTTTTGTGATGTGTGTGGGGAAGCGCTTACCGAGGGAGCGTATTTCTGTGGGGAATGTGGCGCAAGTGTGCCTGAATTCGGCGCTCCTGTTGACACGAGCGCGCAGCGGGTGACTCCACCACAACAGCCAACTGTTGCGCCGCCAGCCGAAACCGTTCCCGTCGCGACACAACCTGCGGCCATGGTTTCGCAACCTCAGGCCCAACCACAACCACTACCGCAGGCGCCTGAACCAGTCGTAGCCGAATTTGCGTTGCCTGAAGCCGAGGCGCCTCATTTACTGGGCTCCGGGGTAATTGTGAAGGAGGCCATGATTCCTGACGTAATTGCCCCTCGCGTTGTCGCTCCCGAGGTCGTCTTCCCCGACCCTGCGGTTTCTGAATCGGTCGCTCCGGAGCCGACACGCACGGTCCGCCCCTACATGCTTGTCTTCAGCACGGGCGAACGGGCACAGGTGGTGGGCCGCGGCCTCATCGGACGCATGCCCGTGGCATCCGCGGGCGATACGTGGGATCACCTCATCGTCGTGAATGACCCCTCGAAGACGGTCTCGAAGACGCACCTGCAGATTGAGGCCCTGCCCGAGGGGCTGTTAGTGACCGACCTCGCGAGCGCCAACGGCACCGTGGTGAGCATGCCCGGTATTGCCGCCGAGCGACTGGCCCCGCAGGAACGCGTGATCCTTACCCCGGGGGCGACCGTCGGCATGGGAGACCAGTCCTTCACGATTGAGTAGCCCGCCGGCGCTGTCCATTGCACCGGAGTGTGTGGATACCTGACGCGGCGAACACCGACATCGTGCTCATCTCGATGGATGAGGCAACAGCGTTCACAGAGTCGACTCCCAAACCACACGGCGGTTCCCCTTTTTTCTCTGTTGGTCCCGCTGGGCTTCGCGCTTGTTATGTGGCTCGTCTCGTCGTCACCGATCATGATGCTCTTTGCCCTCATGGGGCCGATTGCCATGGGGGCGTCCCTGCTCGACGCCCGACGCCAGAGCGCAGCAGCGCGTCGTGCCGCGGCCGAGGAGGCCCAGCAGGTGGCGGATGAGGCCGAGAGTCAACGTCGGGCAGAACGAGAGCGAGACGCGGCGACGGCCCGGCGTCAGCACCCGAGCCTCGCCGATCTGCTCGACAGCGGCCACCGTCCTCCGACAGTCCGCACCGCGACACCGCAACACGTGCGCGTGGGACTTGATCGTGACAAACGTCCTGTCCTCGTTCCGCTCGATTCGCGGCTGTGTGTTATCGGCGAATCGGCAGCGGCAGTCCGAGCATCCCGGTCACTCTCGCTCGTTTGCGCGTGGCATTCCGGTCGGGAACGACGTGACGACGTCACGTCCGTGCGGAACATGTCGGAGATTCCGGCGAGTACCTCCCTCACCGTGACCCTTGCCGACGACGGCTGGGCCACCCTGACCGATGTGCGCACGCCTCTCGACACTGTGCCCGTGCTTCTTGACGAATTGTCGGATGCCCACGCCACAGCTATCCGGCGCGAACTCTCCCGCGTCCACAGCGTGCGGCTCGCGCCGCCCACCCTCGATGACCTGTGCCGGACACATGCCGCCGGATCAACCGGTGACATGACCCTGGACGCCACTCGTGACGTGTCGGGAATCGTGGGGTGGCGAGACGCCGTGAGCGGTCCGGTTGACGTCACCCTGAGCCTCGAGCACGACGGCCCGCACTTTCTCATCGCCGGAGCAACGGGTAGCGGTAAGACAGAGACTCTGGTGGCGCTCATTGCCAGCATGGCGGCCCGGCACGACCCCGCACGCTTTCGGTTTGCGGTCATCGACTTCAAGGGAGGTGGGGGATTTGTTCGCGTGGCCGGACTCCCGCACTCCGCGGGCATCACGACCGATCTCGACGGCGACGACGTGCTACGCGCTCTCGTGGGAATCCGCGTCGACATGGAGAGGCGAGAAGAGCTGCTTCGCGAGTGCGGGCGCACTGACATCGCCCACGTTCCCGCCGACCGCGCCCTCCCGCGCCTGCTCATCGTCGTCGACGAGTATCGCGCGCTCTGCGAGCAGGTGCCGGATGCCCGGCGCATCATGGCCGACGTGGCCGCCCGCGGCCGAGCACTCGGGGTGCATCTTGCGCTGGCCTCCCAGCGGGCCGCCGGTGCCTTTAGCGATGACCTCATCGTCAACGCACAGACGCGACTGTGCCTGACGCCGGTGGGCGACGACGATGCGAGATACCTCCTGGGAGTGTCCCTGCCGCATCCGCAGGCAGTCGGCAAACTTTCCGAACGACATCTGTTGCTCCGCCGGCGCACGGGTGAGGTGGAAACAGGGTTGCCGGTTTGTGCGGATGCCCTCACACTCGCGCGCGCGACCGAGATGCGCGTCCGTGCCAGCGAGGGAGATGTTCCCGTCGGCAGGGGGAGTGAGGCCGACCGCCCGAACGCATGGCGTCTGTGGTGGCCTGAACTTCCTCGCACTCTGTCGGACCCGACCATGGCCGACAGTCTCGATTACAACGCTTTCGCGCCCGGGGTCGTCCGCGTGGGGCTTCGGCAAGACGCGCGCACGACGCGATGGTTGGCCCTGGACTACTCTCCGACTCGTGACGGATCGCTCGCGGTGGTGGGTGGTCCGCGTTCCGGCAAGTCCACTCTGCTCGACCACCTCGCGACGAGCACGTTGTCGACGGTCGTTGTGCCTCGCCACCCCGCGCTCGCGTGGGACGCGCTGACATCCGTGGCCCGACGCCTGAAAATCGATACGGGAGTGCCACCCACGTTGCTCGTCGTTGACGGACTGGATGCCATTCTCCGGGACACTCCCGACGAGTACGGTGACGACCTCAACGCGGCACTCGAGACCATCTCGCGTGACGGACCTCGCCGCGGAACGTTCATCGCGTTCTCGGCGTCGACGGATGAGGCGCGGCTCAGCCCGATTGTGCGCCACGTGAGCACGCGACTCAGTCTCGACAAGCGAATACCCGGTCGAGGACTCCTGGACGGAGACCCGATCCAGGTTTTGCGCCCCGTCGAGGAAAAGGCGGAGCATGACGATGATGGGGTTCACGGCACGGGCCAGGGCGCTGATGACGAGAGAAACCCCGACCTCCCCGCACTGGGCGACGTCCTGGCGGGAAGGCGAGCCGTGATCGTCACCGAGAATCCCGAGTTGTGGACTGACGTCTCCCGCGCGGGCGACGATGCGCCAACCTTAGATGTCCTCACGTCGGACCAGGCTCTCTCGGTGTCCGAGGAGATGCGCCGACGCCTCAGGGTCGAACCCGTGGTGTGGCATGGTGTGTCCCGCCTGGCCGCTCGTTATGTGGGGCGGGATCCACGCCTCATTCCGCCGCCCCTGAAAAACGGCGTCGTCGTGCTCGAAGCCGATGACACCGTGAAACGCGCGGCACTGCCGCCGACGTGTGTGAGGGGCCGCTAAGCGAAGACGTCGGTCAGCGGGGTGAGGGCCATGCCGTGTGCTTCGGCGACGCCGGCGTTCGTGACCTGACCGGCCCACGTGTTGAGACCGGACCGCAAGGTCGCGTCGTCGCGCAGCGCATCCCGCCACCCGAGGTCAGCCACCCGACGCACGAACGGCAGGGTCGCGTTCGTCAGGGCGTAGGTCGAGGTGTGGGGCACGGCGCCGGGCATATTGGCGACACAGTAGAAGATCGATCCGTGCACGGCAAACGTGGGGTCGGCGTGCGTCGTCGCGTGCGTGTCCGCAAAGCATCCGCCCTGGTCCACAGCGATGTCGACAAGGACACTTCCCGGCTTCATGCGTGAGACGAGTTCGTTCGAGACGAGCTTGGGTGCTTTTGCTCCGGGAATGAGCACGGCTCCCACCACGAGATCAGCCGCACAGACGGCGCGGTCAATCTCGAGGGCATTCGACGCGATCGTGTTCACGCGACCGTGAAAGGCCAGATCGAGCTGGGCCAATCGCGACAGATTCGTATCGAGTACGGTCACCTGGGCGCCCATGCCGACGGCCATCTGGATGGCGTTCGTTCCGGCGACACCACCGCCGAGAACCACCACGTGTGCCGCGTGGGTACCCGGTACACCGGACACCAGCAGGCCCGGGCCGCCCTGCGGTGCCATCATGGCATGCGCGCCCACGAGGGGAGCCAGTCGTCCGGCAACCTCACTCATCGGCGCGAGGAGCGGAAGTGTGCCGTTGGCTGCTTGAACGGTTTCGTAAGCAATGGAGGTGGTTTTGGCCTCACACAGCGCGCGCGTGAGGTCGGGCTCGGCCGCCAGGTGCAGATAGGTAAACAACACCAGGTCGTCACGCAGGTGCGCGAATTCCTCGGGCTGCGGCTCTTTCACTTTGAGCACGAGCTCGGCGCTCGCCCACACGTCGCTCGCCGACACGATCACCCGAGCACCGGCTGCCACGAAGTCAGCGTCGGTCAGGCTGGAGCCTCGGCCGGCACCGGATTGAACGTTAACCTCGTGACCCCGGGCCACCAGGTCGTGAACACCACTCGGCGTCAGCGCAACGCGGAACTCGTTGTTCTTTACCTCAGCCGGAACGCCGATGCGCACGAGAGTCGCGTCACTTCGTGTAACTGGCGAAAGCGTCGTCGAGCACGCTCATGGCGTCGTTAATGAGCTCATCGGTCATGCGCACATTGGGGAGGAAGCGCAGAACGTTGTAGTTCGTGCCCGCGTTAAGCAAAAGCAAGCCGTTCTGGAACCCATGGTCGACGACGTGCTTCACGGCAGCGGCGTCGGGCTTCTTGGTGCCGGGGATCACCAGCTCGATGGCAATCATGGCGCCGCGTCCGCGCACCTCGCCGATGAGCGGGTATTTCTTCTGCAGGGCGGTCAGGCCGGCGGTCAGCGTATTCTCAACTCGCTTGGCCTCGCCGAGCAGGTTGAGTCGTTCAATCTGGTCGAACACCGCGACGGATGCCGCGCAGGAGACGGGGTTTCCGCCAAACGTTCCGCCGAGTCCACCGGGGTGAGCGGCGTCCATGATGTCGGCGCGGCCAACAACGCCGGCCAGCGGCATTCCGCCGGCGATGCCCTTGGCTACGGTCATCAGGTCGGGGACGAGTCCCAGTCCTTCCGAGGCGAAGTAGGTGCCCGAACGAGCCATGCCGCTCTGCACCTCGTCAGCAACGAAGACCACGTTGTTCTTGTGGCACCACTCCTGAAGCAGGGTGAGGTAGCCGTCGGCGGGAACCATGAATCCGCCCTCGCCCTGGATGGGCTCGGCAAAGATGGCCGCGAGGTCGGCAGCGCCGACCTGCTTCTCGAAGTACCAGATGGTTCGCTCGGCGGCTTCTTCACCCGAGAGCCCATCCTGATACGGGTACGAGTTGGGCGCCCGGAATACGGATGTTCCCAGCGAGCCGAAGCCCGTGGCATAGGGGCTGTTCTTGAAGTTCATGGCCATGGTCATGTTGGTACGACCGTGGTACGCGTGGTCGAGAACGCCGATTGCGTTCTTGCCGGTGTACTTGCGGGCAATCTTGACCGCGTTTTCCACGGCCTCGGCGCCCGAGTTGCACAGCATGGTGCGCTTCGCGTGTGTTCCGGGAGTGTGCTGAGCAAGAAGTTCGGCAACGCGCACGTATCCCTCGTAGGGGGTCACGGTGAAGCACGTGTGAGTGAACAGCGCTGCCTGTTCCGCGACCGCGGCCACCACGGCATCGTCGGTGTGACCAATCGTGGTCACACCAATTCCCGAAGCGAAGTCGATGAACTGATTGCCGTCGATGTCGACCACGATCGACTCGTGGGCGGCAGCGATGTACACCGGCAGGGCGGCGCCCACACCGGGAGGAATGACCTCGGCGCGACGGGCGTGCATGGCCTGTGATTGGGGGCCGGGAATCGCGGTGCGAATCAGCCGTTCTTGCGTGATGGGGGCCTGGCTCTGCGCTGTTGTCGTCATAAGGCAATTCTAGGAGCCCGACATGCTGCATGGGGGTGCAAAGATAAGTACCGTGCGTCGCGTCATCATTCTGGGTTCCACCGGTTCCATTGGCACGCAAGCGCTCGAGGTGATTTCGGCAAACCCTGATCGCTTTCAGGTGGTGGGCCTCTCTGCGGGAACGCAGGCCGAGTTACTGGCCGAGCAGGCGCGGGCCCATGGCGTGACACACACGGCGCTGGGCGCCGACGCGTCCGAAGATCTCGTGCGGGCGGTGGATGCCGACGTGGTTCTTAACGGCATGACCGGGGCTGTCGGGCTTGGCCCCACGCTCGCCACGCTCGAGCGCGGCATGACGCTGGCGCTTGCCAACAAGGAAAGTTTGATTATTGGTGGATCGCTGGTCACGGCGGCCGCCGCACCGGGGCAAATCGTTCCGGTAGACAGCGAACACTCCGCCATCGCGCAGTGTCTTGTTTCGGGCACGCACGGTGAGGTGCGACGCCTGGTACTCACGGCCTCGGGCGGACCCTTCCGTGGCCGATCGCCAAAAGAACTGCGCGACGTGACGCCGCAGGAGGCACTCGCACATCCCACGTGGGACATGGGACTCATGGTGACCACCAACTCCGCCACGCTCATGAATAAGGGCCTGGAGGTTATTGAGGCGAGCCTCCTGTTCGACATCGATTACGCCGACATTTCTGTGACCGTGCATCCCCAGTCCGTGATTCACTCCATGGTGGAATTCGTCGACGGATCAACCCTGGCTCAGGCCTCACCGCCCGACATGAAGCTGCCCATCGCGCTCGGTCTCGACTGGCCCCGACGCGTGCCTCACGTCACGGCCGCCGTCGACTGGACGTCCGCGCACACGTGGACCTTCGAACCGCTCGACGAGGTCGCCTTCCCCGCTGTGGCCCTGGCCAAGTCGGTGGGCGCGCAGGGCGGAACGTTCCCGGCCGTCATGAATGCGGCGAACGAAGTGGCCGTCCTCGCTTTCCACGCGGGTCGCCTCGGATTCACCGACATCGTGGATACGGTCAAGCGAGTACTCGACGTCCACACCGCACCCACCGACGCTCTCTCGCGCGAACTTTTGTTGGATGTCGATGCGTGGGCACGAGCGACGGCACGCGACGTCATCGACCACCGGTAAACCCTCAGACCCGGTGCGGGAAACTGTCAGACATTCCGCGTAGTCTCGCCTCGTGACGAATTTCTGGCCCTTCCTCCTCGGCGTGGTGATCTTTCTTATTGGACTCTCCGTATCCATTGGTCTGCACGAACTGGGCCACCTCATTCCCGCCAAAATCTTCCGGGTCAAAGTCGCTCAGTACATGATCGGTTTCGGTCCCACCCTGTTTCGCAAGAAATGGGGAGAGACGGAGTACGGCATCAAGGCGTTGCCGCTTGGCGGCTACATTTCGATGGCGGGTATGTTCCCGCCCGGAAAGGCGCGTGCCAAGGCCGGAGCCCGCGGACTCTTCGGCAAGATGGTCCAAGACGCGCGCGACGTGAGTGCCGAGAGCGCAGAAAACGTCAACCCCGATCGTCTCTTCTATCGACTCCCCGTCTGGAAGCGCATCATCATCATGTTCGGCGGTCCGTTCATGAACCTCGTGTTGGCGTTTGTCCTTTTTGCCATCATCGTCATGGGATTCGGAATGCCGCAGGCGACGAGCACCCTGTCCGCGGTGTCCCCGTGCATCGAGACCACCCAAACGTGCTCAGACACCACGCCCGACGCGCCCGGGGCCCTCGCGGGTCTCAAGGCGGGCGACACCATCGTTGCCATCAATGACACCCCGGTGAGCACGTGGACCGACGTCTCGACGGCCATCGCTCCGGCGGCCGCCACAACGCTCAACTTCACCGTCGAGCGCGATGGTACAACGCTCATGCTGCCCGTCACGCCGGTTGAGGTGACGCGCCCCGTTTATGACGACGCCGGATCACCCGTCACGGGTCCCAACGGAGAGGCGCTCACTCACGAGGTCGGTTTCGTGGGCATCTCGCCCTCGACGGTCATGCAGCCTCAGCCCATCACGGCAGCGTTCCCTCTCGTCGGGCAGACCGTGACCGGCACGGCCAGCATGATTGTCACCTTGCCTCAGCGACTCGTCGCCGTGGGCGAGGCGGCTTTTGGTACTCAAGAGCGCCAACTCGATGGCCCCATCTCGGTGGTGGGAGTCGGGCGCGTCGCCGGCGACATCGCGGGATCATCGGCGGTATCGACCGACGGCAAGATTGCGTCATTGCTGGGCATTCTCGCCTCACTCAACGTGGCTCTCTTCGTGTTCAACCTCATCCCGCTCCTCCCGCTCGACGGCGGGCACATCGCCGGAGCCCTGTGGGAGCTCATCCGCCGCGGGTGGGCACGTCTGCGCAAGAGGCCCGATCCCGGCCCGGTTGACATCGCACGGCTCATGCCCATCACCTTCGTTGTTGTGGTCATCATGATTGCCATGAGTGCGCTGCTCATTTACGCCGACATCGTCAAGCCGGTCATCATCTTCTAGACCGGATTCGTCGTAGGCTAGCCTCGTGCCTGCCGTCAATTTAGGAATGCCCGCCAAGCCCGAGGTTCTTGCCCCGCGCCGTCTCTCACGTCAGATCAAAGTGGGAAAGGTTCTGGTCGGCGGCGACGCCCAGGTGTCGGTGCAGTCGATGACGACCACGCCCACGACTGAGATCAACGCCACGCTGCAGCAGATCGCCGAGCTCACCGCTTCCGGGTGTGACATTGTCCGCGTCGCCGTGCCGAGCCGCGACGACGCCGAGGCGCTTCCCGTCATCGCCAGGAAGAGCCAGATCCCCGTCATCGCGGACATTCACTTTCAGCCCAACTATGTTTATGCGGCCATTGATGCCGGTTGTGCCGCCGTTCGGGTGAACCCCGGAAACATCCGCAAGTTCGATGACCAGGTCGGTGAAATTGCCGCCCGCGCCAAAGCCGCCGGCGTGAGCGTGCGGATCGGCGTCAACGCTGGTTCGCTCGACCCGCGTCTGCTCGAGAAGTATGGAAAGGCCACGCCCGAGGCACTCGTCGAGAGCGCCGTGTGGGAGGCCAGCCTGTTCGAAGAGCATGACTTCCACGACTTCAAAATCTCTGTCAAGCACAACGACCCCGTGATCATGGTCAAGGCGTACCGACTCCTTGCGGAACGCGGCGACTGGCCCCTGCACCTCGGGGTCACCGAAGCAGGTCCGTCGTTCCAGGGCACAATCAAGTCGGCAACGGCCTTTGGCATCCTGCTGGGCGAGGGTATCGGCGACACCATTCGTGTGTCCCTGTCGGCACCGCCGGCCGAAGAAGTCAAGGTCGGACTCCAGATTCTCCAGTCGCTCAACCTGCGCGAGCGCAAGCTCGAAATTGTCTCGTGCCCCAGCTGTGGCCGTGCTCAGGTCGACGTCTACACACTGGCCGAGCAGGTCACCGAGGGTCTTCAGGGCATGAGCGTGCCGTTGCGCGTGGCTGTGATGGGTTGCGTTGTGAACGGTCCTGGCGAGGCGCGCGAGGCTGACCTCGGCGTGGCGTCGGGCAACGGCAAGGGCCAGATTTTCGTCAAGGGCGAGGTCATCAAGACAGTCCCCGAGTCCGAGATTGTGGCCACGCTCATTGAAGAGGCCAACCGTCTTGCGGCATCCATGCCCGCCTCGGAGACCGGATCGGTTCAGGTCATCACGTCCTAGGGGCGTGACTCGCATGAGTACGACCACCGCGACTCGCCAAGGGTTGCAGCGCAGAATCCTCACCATTCTGTCCATTGGGCAGGTCTTGGGGGCGCTGGGCACCGGAGCCAGCTTCTCCATCGGTTCGCTCATGGCCGCACACATCAGCGGGACTCCGGCACTGGGTGGACTCTCGGCCACGTTCGCCACGCTGGGAACGGCACTCCTCGCCTTCCCCCTCGCGCGTTACGCCAATCGCTGGGGTCGACGCTGGGCGCTCTCTCTCGGGCTGGGTATTGCGGCCATTGGCTCGGTCATCGTGGTCTTCGCCGACGTGGCGCAATCCTTCCCGCTCTTCATCGTGGGCATTGCCCTCGTGGGTGCCGGAAACGCGGCCAACCTCCAGACCCGCTTCGCCGCCACCGACCTTGCCCAACCCGCGACGCGCGCGCGGGACCTCTCGCTCGTCGTCTGGGCCACCACCATCGGTGTCGTGATTGGCCCAAACCTCATCGGTCCCGGAAACTCGTTCGGACTCATTCTCGGACTTCCCACCCTGGCGGGCGCGTTCGTCATTGCCGCCTTCTTCTACGTTGTCGGTGTGGTGTTCTACTCCATCGGGCTGCGCCCGGACCCCCTGCTCGAAGCGCGTGCCCAGCGCGTGCGTGACGGAGTTGAGGTGGTCTCCACCAAGCGCAGCATCGGAGCCGCCTTCGGAATTCTTCGGGCCACCCCCATGGCCGCCGCGGCCGTGGTGGCCATGGCCCTCAGCCACGGCGTGATGGTGGCCATCATGTCGATGACTCCCGTGCACCTGTCGATGATGAACGTTGTCTTGCCGCTCATCGGCCTCACGGTCAGCCTGCACACGGCCGGCATGTACGGGTTCTCGCCCCTGTTCGGTTGGCTCTCTGACCGCTGGGGTCGCATCTCGGTGATTGTCGTCGGGCAAGTCATCTTGCTCGCCGCCCTCGTGATCAATACCGCGGCACCGGAGGACATGACGGCCGTCGTGGTGTCGATGATCCTCCTCGGTCTGGGGTGGTCGGCCTCGACGGTGGCCGCGTCGGCGTTGCTGACCGAGAGTGTGACCCCGGAAGATCGCCCCACGGTGCAGGGTTTGTCGGACACGATCATGAGTTTCACCGGAGCCGCCGCCGGAGCCGCCGCCGGAATTACACTCGCTGCCCTTGGCTACGGCCTGCTCAACGCCGTGACCATCGCGCTCACCGTCGGTGTGACGAGCACAGTGCTCATCGTGCGCGCGCGCACTCGGGGCACACCCACCGCCTAACATTGAGGCGTGCCTACGCTTCTCTCTCACCTCTTCCTTCGTACCCTTCGCGAAGACCCGGCCGACGCCGAGGTCACCAGCCACCGACTGCTGTTGCGTGCGGGGTATATCCGTCGTCAGGCACCCGGTATCTTTGCCTGGCTTCCGCTCGGACTGCGTGTCAAGGCCAAAGTGGAGCGCATCATCCGCGAGGAGATGGCGGCCGCTGGCGCACAAGAAGTCCACTTTCCCGCTCTGCTGCCCAAGGAGCCTTACGAGGCCACGGGCCGCTGGGACGAATACGGCGACGGCATCTTCCGACTGAAAGACCGCAAAGACGCCGACTACCTTCTCGCGCCCACCCACGAAGAAGCCTTCACGCTCTTGGTCAAGGACCTCTACACGTCCTACAAAGACCTGCCGGTCTGCCTCTACCAAATCCAGGACAAGTATCGTGACGAAGCGCGTCCCCGCGCGGGACTCCTGCGTGGCCGCGAGTTCACCATGAAAGACGCCTACTCGTTCGATCTCACCGACGAGGGTCTGGCCGTCAGCTATCAGGCTCAGCGCGATGCCTACGAGCGCATTTTTGCCCGTCTCGGACTCGACTATGTGATTGTTCAGGCAGACGCCGGAGCCATGGGGGGATCGCGGTCCGAGGAATTCCTGCACCCCACCGAGGTGGGCGAGGATTCGTTCGTCAGCACAGCGGCGGGTTATGCGGCCAACGTCGAAGCCTTTCGCACGGTAGCTCCACCGGCGCAGTCCACTGCCGACAAGCCGGCGGCGGCCGTGGTGAGCACTCCGGGAGCCGGAAGCATTGATCAACTCGTCCTGCTGATGAACGCGTCGTACCCCCGCGAGGAGGGAGCCTGGCACGCGGCTGACACGCTCAAGAACGTGGTTCTCGCGCTCACACACCTGGACGGCACGCGCGAACTGGTGGTTGTCGGTCTTCCCGGCGACCGTGAGGTCGACCTCGGTCGTGTGGAGGTCTTCTTTGGCCCCGCCGCGGTGGAACCCGCCACCGATGCTGATTTCGCCAAGAACAAGAGCCTCGTGCGCGGTTTTATCGGACCCTGGTCCGAGGCCGGTCAGTTCTTGGGCGAGCACGGCACGAGCAAGCTCCGCTACTTCGTGGATCCCCGCGTGGTTGAGGGATCCGCCTGGCTGACCGGTGCGAACGTTGCGGATTCACACGCGACGAACGTGATGATTGGCCGCGATGTCACGCCCGACGGTGTCATCGAGTGTTCGGATGTTCGCGACGGCGATCCCGCGCCCGACGGCTCGGGTCCCGTGTCGATTACGCGGGGCATGGAGATAGGCCACGTCTTCCAGCTTGGGCGCAAGTACGCCGAAGCCCTCGGGCTCAAGGTGCAGGACGAAGACGGCAAGCTCGCCACGGTCACCATGGGGTCTTACGGAATCGGTGTGACGCGCATCCTCGCCGTCGTGGCCGAAACGAACAACGACGAGAAGGGGCTCATCTGGCCGCCCCAGGTCTCACCGTTCGACATCCACGTCATTGCCACCGGCAAGGAGGATGACGTCTTCGCCATGGCGAGTCAGCTCTCGGCCGAGCTCGAGGCGCGCGGACGCGAGGTGTTGCTCGACGATCGCCCGAAGGTGTCGCCGGGAGTCAAGTTTGGTGACGCCGAACTGGTGGGCATCCCGACCATCCTGATCGTGGGCAAGGGTCTGGCCGAGGGCCTTGTCGAGGTCTGGGACCGGCGCTCCGACCAGCGCACGCAGGTGGCCGTGGCCGATGTTGTGGAGCACCTCACCGCCGGATAGACGACGGTACGTGTTTTTCTCGACCGACCTTCGTCGGTTACGCTTGACACTCCACCCCATCGGTGGTGCACGTCACGTCAGCAGGTATGAATAGAGGAGTCCCCATGGATATCGACTTGAGAGTCTTGAAGCTCATGGAATCCGAAAAGGGCATCCCTTTTGACGAGTTGGTCGTCATCATCGAGCAGGCCATCCTGACGGCGTACCAGAAGCACGTGACCCAGGTTCCCGGGGCAGACCCCGATGAGGTCCGTGAGGCACGCGTCGAACTCGACCGCAAGACGGGTATCGTCACGATCTTTGCCATCGAGCGGGACGACGAGGGCAACCTCACCGGCGAGAGTGTGGCGACACCGGACGACTTTGGCCGCATTGCCGCGCACGCGGCCAAGCAGGTCATCAACCAGCGCATGCGTGACATTGCGGACGAAGCCGTCCTGGGCGAGTTCAAGGGCAAAGAGGGCGACATTGTTGCCGGCGTGATTCAGCAGGGTTCCAACCCGCACATGATCCACGTCGACCTCGGCACGGTCGAGGCCATCATGGTTCCCGAGGAGCAGGTCTCCACCGAGGATTACTCGCACGGCAAGCGCATGCGCTTTTATGTCACCTCGGTGTCGAAGGGCAACAAGGGGCCGCAGGTGTCGGTCTCGCGAACGCACCCGCAACTCATCCGTAAACTCTTCGCGCTCGAGGTGCCCGAGATTGCCAGCGGTCTCGTTGAGATTGTGTCTCTGGCGCGCGAATCGGGCCACCGCACCAAGATCGCCGTCAAGGCCAACGACCCCGCCATCAATGCCAAGGGAGCCTGCATCGGCGAACTCGGACGTCGTGTGCGTGCCGTCACCGAGGAGCTCAATGACGAGAAGATTGACATCGTCGACTACTCGCCCGACCTCGCCACGTTCGTCGGTAACGCGCTGTCCCCGGCCAAGGTCACGAGCTCGTTTGTGATTGATGCCAACCTCAAGGCCGTTCGCGCGCTCGTGCCGGACTTCCAGCTCTCCCTGGCGATCGGCAAGGACGGCCAGAACGCGCGCCTCGCGGCCAAGCTCACCGGAGCCAAGATCGACATTCAACCCGACTCGGTCATGGAGTCCTAGACCGGCAACAACCGGCGATTCCCGTCTCGACCGAGACGGCCAGCGCGAGGGGGTAGAATGAATCCTGTAAGAACGTGCATCGGATGCCGTTCGACGGATGACCGGTCATCACTCGTGAGGCTTGTTATTGTCGAGGGCAGTGTTGTTGTGGATACGTCCGCAGCAGCACACGGGCGAGGCGCATGGTTACACGCAGACAGACAGTGTCTGGAGCAGGCAACCACGCGGCGAGCATTCTCCCGGGCACTTCGACACAACGCGCCAGATATGGCGCACCTCAACCAGCATTGGCAATCTCTCACCGACACCCGTGGGTGAGAATTCCTCTAACGACAAGGCTGAATGGCAATGGACAACTAATGAGCGGCTCGAAATGAGAACCGTCCGCTAATAATGGTCCCCCCTGTCTTATGGGTGTGGATCATAAGACAGGAGAATTGTGGCTGGAAAACCACGCGTACATGAGGTCGCTGCCGAGTATGGCATCGACTCGAAGACCGCCCTCGCCAAGCTCAAGGAGATTGGCGAATTCGTCAAGACCTCGGCGTCGACGATCGAACCTCCGGTGGCGCGCAAGCTTCGTGCCGCCCTGGAGGCGGAGGGCCTGAAGCCTGTTCCCGCCGAAGCCGCTGCAGCACCGGCAGCCAAGTCAACGCGGAGCGCCACCCCGGCAGCTCCCGTCAGCGAGGAACCGGCCGCACCGAGCGAGGTTGCCGCGGAAGCGCCTGCCGCTGCTGCTGACGTTACTGCTCCGGTTGTCGCCGATGGCGACACTGATGCACCCGCCGCGGGCGCGAAGCCCGGCGGCGCACGCCCCGGCAACAACCCCTACGCATCGACCCAGGGCATGGGAACGCGTCCTGCGGGTCCGCGACCGGGTAACAACCCGTTCGCTTCGGCACAGGGCATGGGAACACTCCCCGCCCCATCCAGCATTCCGCGTCCCATGGCGCCCCGCCCCGGCAGCGTTGGTGCACCGGGAGAGCGTGGCACCTTTGGTCGCCCGGCTCGTCCGGGTGGCGCTGGCGGTCCCGGTCGCCCCGGCGGTCCCGGTGGAGCACGTCCCGGATTCGGTGGTGGCCCCGGAGGGGGTACCGGCGGTCCCGGTGGAGCACCCGGTCGTCCCGGTTTCGCCGGTCGTCCCGGTGTCGGTGGTCGCGGTCGCGGCCCCGGCGGCGGAACTGCGGGAGCTTTCGGTAAGGGCGGTGGCAAGAGCAAGTCGCGCAAGTCGAAGGCCACCAAGAGGGCTGAATACGAACTTCGCGAAGCCCCGTCGCTGGGTGGAGTCAAGGTTCCTCGCGGCGACGGCACGACAGCCATCCGCATGCGTCGCGGCGCTTCGCTGGCCGACTTCGCCGAGAAGATCAATGCCAGTGCCGGAGACCTCGTCACCGTTCTCTTTCACCTCGGTGAAATGGCGACGGCAACCGAGTCTCTCGACGAGGGCACGTTCGAAATCCTGGGTGCCGAGCTCGGCTTCAAGATTCAGGTCGTCAGCCCCGAAGACGAAGATAAAGAACTTCTCGAAGACTTTGACATTGACCTCGAAGCCGAACTTGAGGACGAAGACGAATCGACACTGGAGATTCGTCCCCCCGTCGTCACGGTTATGGGTCACGTCGACCACGGTAAAACGCGCCTCCTCGACGCCATTCGTCAGACCGACGTGGCGGGCGACGAAGCGGGTGGCATTACGCAGCACATCGGCGCCTACCAGGTGCACGCCAACCACGACGGCGTCGACCGTCGCATCACCTTCATTGACACCCCCGGTCACGAGGCGTTTACCGCCATGCGTGCCCGTGGAGCTCAGGTGACCGACATCGCCATCCTCGTGGTTGCTGCCGACGACGGCATCATGCCCCAGACGGTGGAAGCGTTGAACCACGCCCAAGCCGCCAACGTGCCGATTGTGGTTGCCGTCAACAAGGTCGACAAGCCCGACGCCAACCCGGGCAAGGTGCGCCAGCAGCTCACCGAGTATGGTCTGGTTGCCGAGGAGTACGGCGGAGACGTCATGTTCGTCGACGTGTCGGCTCGCGAGGGCACGGGAATCACACAGCTCCTCGATGCCGTTCTGCTCACCGCAGATGCCGGGCTCGACCTGCGCGCAAACCCCAACAAGGATGCTCGCGGTGTCGCCATCGAAGCACGTCTCGACAAGGGACGCGGTGCTGTTGCGACCGTGCTCATCCAGTCGGGTTCGCTCCGCGTGGGTGACGCGATCGTGGCGGGAACGGCCTTCGGTCGCGTCCGCGCCATGACCGACGAGCACGGTACTCCGGTCGACGTTGCTACGCCGTCGCGCCCGGTGCAGATCCAGGGTCTGCAGAGCGTGCCGCGTGCCGGCGACACGTTCCTCGTCACCGAGGAAGACCGCACGGCTCGCCAGATCGCCGAAAAGCGCGAGGCCGTGCAGCGCAACGCTCTGCTGGCCAAGGCGCGCAAGCGCATCAGCCTCGAGGACTTCACCAAGGCCCTCGAAGACGGCAAGGTCGAGTCGCTCAACCTCATCATCAAGGGTGATGTCTCGGGTGCCGTTGAGGCGCTCGAAGAGTCGTTGCTCAAGATCGAGGTCGACGAGAGCGTTCAGCTGCGCATCATCCACCGCGGTGTGGGTGCCGTCACCGAGAGCGACGTAAACCTCGCCACGGTCGACAGCGCCGTCATCATCGGATTCAACGTGCGTCCCGACACGAAGGCGCGCGAGCGCGCCGCTCGCGAGGGCGTCGACATCCGGTTCTACTCGGTCATCTACAACGCGCTCGAGGACATCGAGAACTCCCTCAAGGGAATGCTCAAGCCCGAGTTCGAAGAGGTGCAGTCGGGTGTTGCCGAGATCCGCGAGATCTTCCGTTCGAGCAAGTTCGGCAACATCGCCGGATGTATTGTGCGCAGCGGAACCATCACGCGAAACGCCAAAGCGCGCGTTATCCGCGACGGCATCGTGCTGGCCGATGGCTTGGCCATCGAGTCGCTGCGTCGCTTCAAGGATGACGCCTCCGAGGTCAAGACCGACTTCGAGTGCGGTATCGGTCTGGGTAAGTTCAACGACATCCAGATCGGCGACGAGATCGAGACCATCGAGCTCGTCGAGAAGCCGCGCGTCTAGACGTGGGGGAGGGCACGCCGCACAACCCGCAGCATGCCCTCCTTCACCCCCTCACGCCACTTACGACACGGAAATCTCATGGTTGATCACGGAAGAGCCAGAAAACTGGCTGAGCGCATCAAGGTCATTGTGGCCGAGGCGCTGGAGCGCGGCGTCATCAAGGAGCCCCTCGGTTTCGTGACCATCACCGATGTCCGGGTCACGGGTGACCTGCAGCACGCGTCGATCTTCTTCACCGTCTATGGCAATGACGAGGAGCGCGCCGAGGCGGCTCGCGTTCTCACGGCCAACACCGGTCGTATTCGTGGCGAAGTGGGTCGCAACCTGACCGTGCGCCTCACGCCCACAATCGAGTTGATTCTGGATGCTCTGCCCGAGTCAGCGAAAACCATCGACGACCTGCTGGCGAAGGCTGCCGCAGCCGACGCCGAGGTGGAGAAACTCGCTCAGGCGGCTGCCTATGCGGGGGACGAAGACCCTTACGTCAAGCCGCGCGAAATTGCTGACGACGACGATGACGATGACGAAGAACACGCTCAGGCGAGCTTCGAGGACGTCACGCCGTCCGGCGACACGTCGCCGAACTCAGCCACCCCCGCCTAAGGCTTGTTCTTACCCTTCAGTCGCTCGACCTCGGCATCAATTGCCTCGGTGGTGATCAGGCGCGGGTCGCGGGTGCGGTACGCGTCGATGCCGGAAAAAAGTGCGCCGACTCCCATGCCGAAAATTACCCAGCCCGGCCAGAAATACTGCCCCGGCGAGGTGAAGAACCAAATGGCGCTGGTCAGCAAGGAAACCCCAAGCCACGTCCACAGGTAGTTTTTGAAGGCAGCCTGCCTCTTCAAGCGTCGGGCTGCGAAGGCGCGAAGTTCTTCATCTCCAGTCATGTGAGAAGTCTACGCCGGCAGTCCAAAGCGTTGACGTGCCAGCGGCACAATAAGGCCGTCGTCGATCAGGCCGATCAGTGCGCGGTCACGCTGAATGGCCTCTGGCCAGGCCCGGTCGAGTGCGGCGCGGGTGACCGGTCCACTCGCTGACCGCAACACCGCGAGCAGGGCACCGCGAGCCTGCCGATCGCTGCCCTCATAACGCGCCTGTTTCGCCACTCCGCGTGCCCCGGTGTCGGGGTACCCCGCAGCCCGCCACGCGCACGTGTGCACCAGGGGGCACTCGGCACAGAGTGGATTCCGCGCCGTGCAGACGCGTGCGCCGAGTTCCATCATCGCGGCATTGAATTCGGGCGACTGAGCCGGCGGGGGCATGAGCGCGAGCATGTCGGCATGGTCACGCTGGGCTGAGGGCGACCCTTGATCTGAGTGTCCGTGATGCCACCGGGCAATCACGCGGCGCACGTTGGTATCGACCACGGGTTCGTGGGCTCGGTAGGCAAAGACCGCCACGGCTCTCGCCGTGTAGGGGCCAATGCCCGGCAACTTCTCGAGCACGGTGACGTCGCGGGGAACCTGGCCGTCGAACTGCTGAGTAATCGCCGTCGCGCAGTTGTGCAGCCAGAGTGCTCGTCGCGGGTAGCCCAGGTTGGCCCACGCCCTCACGGCCTCGCCCGCGGGTGCGGCTGCTAGGGCCGCGGGAGTTGGCCAGCGCTCCATCCAGCTGAGGTACGGCGCGATGACACGTGCCGCGGGAGTCTGCTGCAGCATGAATTCGCTGACGAGCACACCCCACGGTGACACGTCCTCACCGCGCCACGGCAGCGCACGCCCCTCGCGGGCGAACCACGCGCGAACCTGATTCGCGGCATTCGCATCAGCCACGGTGTGAGCCTAAACCACGCGGGCAAGCGATAATCGAAGGCGTGGCTTCCCCCTCGTTCACCGCTCCGGGCGTTCTGCTCGTCGACAAGTCGCCGGGCCTCACCAGCCACGATGTCGTCTCGCGACTCCGGCGCATTCTGTCAACGCGACGCGTTGGACATGCGGGAACGCTCGACCCCCTGGCGACCGGCCTCCTCGTGATGGGCATCAACGGCGCCACACGACTACTCACCTTTTTCGTCGGCTTGGACAAGACCTACACCGCCACAATTCGACTGGGCGAATCAACCACCACGGACGATGCCGAGGGAGAGGGCCTCGGACGCGCTCCCCGCGAGCAACTGGCCCGCGTGACCGATGCGGATATTGAGTCGGCCGTCGCCACACTCACGGGCGACATCATGCAGGTGCCGAGTTCCGTGAGCGCCATCAAGGTTGAGGGAAAGCGTGCCTACGCGCGCGTGCGCGAGGGCGAAGCGGTTGCCCTTGAGCCGCGTCCCGTGACGGTGTCGCGATTCGACATCACGGCTGTGCATCGAACGGATGACGGAATCGATATCGATGCTGTCGTGGACTGTTCGTCAGGAACCTACATTCGCGCTCTCGCTCGCGACCTCGGGTTTCGTTTGGGCGTGGGTGGCCACCTCACGGCCCTGCGCCGCACGCGGGTGGGTCCGTTTGACATTGCTGACGCCCTTGTACTGGACGACAGCCTTGCTGCCGACGTCGCGACGAGTTCCACCGTTGCCCGTCTCCGTGACCCGGCGGCCGCGGCCGGCCGCATCTTTCCCACGTGGCAGTTGACGGCCGACGAGGACGTTCACCTCCGTCACGGTCGCGTCGCGCAACTGGCCGCACCCGGTGAGGGCCGGTTCGCAGCAATTTCCCCCGAAGGTAGGCTGAGAGGGCTCGTTGACGTTCGCGCCGAGCGAGTTCGCATCCTTTTCAATATGTCTCAGGAGTCGCCGTGATCGAGTGGTTTCTCTGGGTGCAACTGGCCGTCGCCGTTGCGGGAGGCACGCTGGCCGTCATTCTCGGCTTGGTGGGATGGCGCCCGAACGATCTCACCGTTGGTTTTGCCGGTGTCATCGAACTTCTCCTCATCGTTCAGTTGGCCGTCACCATTTCGGCACCGCTGACGGGTAATCAGCCCACGGGTAGCCTCATCGAGTTCTACCTCTACTTGGTCACGGCTCTGCTGATTCCGCTAGGAGCAGCGTTTTGGGCTTTTGCGGATCGATCACGCTGGAGCACCGTGGTCCTTGGCGCCGCCATGCTCGCGATTGCCGTCATGCTCTATCGGATGAGCCAGATTTGGTTTCTTCAGGGCGGCGGTTCGTGAGGCGCGGAGCGTGGATCCTGGTCGTCGTTGTCTACCTGATTTTGACGGTGGCCGCGCTCGGCCGGTCGGGTTTCCAAATCGCCACGAAGTTCGATCAGGCCCCGCTGGCCTACACACTCTCGGCTTTCTCGGCCGTCGTCTACGTCGTCGCCACGATTGCTCTCATTCGGGGCGGACGCGTCTGGAACGTGATTGGCTGGGTCACCCTGTCAATCGAGTTCGCCGGCGTGATTTCGGTGGGAATCGTGAGTCTGACCTACCCCGCTCTCTTCCCGCATGACACCGTGTGGTCGGCGTTCGGTCGGGGTTATCTTTTCATCCCCCTGATACTGCCCGTGGTCGGTATGTTTTATCTGTACACCCGTTCGCGAAAGGTTCGTCGCCCATGATCGTCGCCCGCTCCCTGGCTGAACTCGGCGACGGCATGCGACCCTCTGTGGTGACCATCGGCAAATTCAATGCCGTTCACCGCGGGCACCTGGAGATGATTTCACGCGCGCAGCAAATTGCCGAAGAGCGCGGTCTGCACGCCGTCGTGGTCACCTTCGATCGGCATCCCGCGAGCCTGTTCACTCCCGAATCGGTGCCGGCTGACATCACTGGAGTAGATCGCCGCGTCGAGCTCATTGGGATGACCGGCGTTGAAGCCTGTCTGTTGCTGCCGTTCACCCAGGAACTCGCTCAACTGAGTCCGCAAGAATTTGTCGACCAGATTCTGATCGAGGGACTCGGCGCCCAGTGCGTCATTGTGGGTAAGGATTTCAGGTTTGGGAACAAAGCCAGCGGATCTGTTGACACGCTTCGCGAGCTCTCCTCCGTCCACGGCTTCGACGTGGTCGTCATCGACGATGTTTCGGATGAGTCGGGCGACCGCATCTCGTCCTCGCTGGTGCGTCGCCTCATCATCGGCGGCGACGTGACGAGCGCCGCCCGCGCGCTGGGACGCACGCACGCCATGCAGGGCGAAGTCGTGCATGGCGAGAAAAAGGGCCGGGAGTTCGGTTACCCCACGGCTAACCTGTCACGCACCGCGACGGGATTGATGCCCGCAGATGGCGTCTACGCCGGTTGGCTCATCACGCCCGACGGAACGCGTTTTCCGGCCGCAATTTCTGTGGGGACGAATCCCACAGTGGAGGGTGAGCGGGATCGCGTGGTGGAAGCGCACTGCATTCTGCCACCGGGAGATCTTTACGGTCAGATGGTGGTTATCGAGTTCGTTGACTACATCCGGGGCATGCTCAAGTTCGACTCACTGGATGACCTCATCTGGCAGATGGGCAAAGACGTCGACACGATTGCCGCGCGCTTGGGAGTCACGCGCTAGATCGTCTGTGGACAGGCCGAGCGTCTGAGCGTCGCCGTCGGTTAACCTCGCGGGCATGATGATGACCCACCGTCCGAGCCAGACCCACGCGCCGCACTCGCCGACGCCGCAAAATCACCCGTCACCAGCGACAACGTCGCCTCCTGCGGCGTCACTTCCACGAGCGATGAGTCCCCGTCGCCGCCACTCTCAGCCACGGGGCAGACGCGCCATCGCGCTGCTGCTGTCGGCTCTCATCTCACTGGGTGTCGTGGGTGCGCTCGCACTTGTTCCCGCGGGCGTTACGGCCCCCGCCCTTGCCGTGACCTGCGCGGTCGGCAATGCCTGTCAGGGCGCGGGAATCTCACCCGGAGGCGTTGACATCTGGGCGGGCATCCGAATACCGGGTCAGCCGGGTCAGCCGGGCACTCCCGCGACACCCGGTGGATATGACGGCCCGTTTCGATTCGGCACCGATCCCTACCCGGTCTTCGTCGGCGACGTCACCTTCGCCGTATGCGTGCTCTTTGTCGAGTGGCCCTGGTACTGCCCGCGACCAGGCATCCCGGGTACACCCGAGCAGCCCGCCGTGCCCGATCTTGAACTGTCGGACCTGCAGCACTTTGTTCCCGAGAACCCCACCATTGCCACGCAGCCTGTCGGCTGGACCGTGGCAGGCTTGCCCACGAACTTCTTGGCGGGAGCGCGCCGTCACGTTGTGAGCGGAATAGTCCTGGGATGGCAGGTCGAGGTGGCCTTCACGCCCGTGCGCTACGACTGGCATTACGGCGACGGCACCGTCGGCACCACCACGAGTGCGGGTGTCAGTTGGCAGGCCGCGGGGGTCTCCGAATTCGCGCCGACGTCGACATCGCACGTCTACGCGATGCCGGGCCCTTATTCGGCGACGGTGGCGGCGGTGTACCGGGTGAGTTATCGATTTCCGGGGGACACGTGGAACGACGTTGCGGGAGAAGTGAGCGCTGCGTCGGGGCCGGTCACCCTGGTGACGGCTCGGTACGATCGTGCCCTCGTGACCACCTCGTGCGCGCAGGCACTCGCGCTCATCGGCTGTCCGGGAGGCACGGGCCGACTCGGATAAACTCCCAGAGCACATTCAGATTCGTCATAGGTTACGCACAGTTTTGTGCGTGAGTCTGAGGGTGCTTGAAAGGAGCATTTGCCCATGACGCCATCACCCGAGGACTTCACCCCGGTCCCACCCACTTCTTCCGAACCCACCGCATCTCGTGCCAAGGCTGCCCGTGAGCGGGCCATGGCAGAACGAGACATTTCTGAACAGCCGACGACGGCTCGACGCGCAACCGCAACACCGCCTTCCCCCGCAGCGACCAGCGCGAAGGTCTCAACGGGTGCCAGCAGCAGCTCAACTATCCCACCTGCATTTGGCGGATCACCGGCAAGTTCGCCCGAACCAACCGCAGCGTCGTCTTTCCGGTCACGTCGCCTTGTTGTGCCCATCGTGGCCGCACTTGTTGCCGGAGCCGTTCTGGGCGGTGCATCGGGAGCAGGCATTGCCGTGTTGCTGGTGCAGAACCCGTCTCAACAGTCGGCGGCCGTCAATCCGCAGCAGGGCGTGGTCATCAACAATGCCGCTGCGGTCAACGACATCACTGCGGTGGCCGCCAAGGCATCACCGAGTGTTGTCACGATTCAAGTCAGCAGCTCTTCGGCTTCAGGCAGTGGTTCCGGCGTGATTTTGTCGAGCGACGGCTACATCGTCACAAATAACCACGTGGTGACCCTCGACGGCGCGACTAAGAGCACAACGCTCCAGGTTGAAGATAGTCACGGCCAGCTGTACACCGCTCAGGTCGTGGGCACCGATCCCACGGTCGACCTCGCCGTTCTCAAGGTGGACGGGGTCTCAAACTGGACGCCGATTGAATTCGCCGACTCCAGCAAACTCAATGTGGGCGATGTCACCATCGCCATGGGTGCGCCCCTCGGCCTTGCGGGAACGGTGACCACCGGAATTGTCAGTGCGCTCAACCGCAGTATTCAGATTGGCAGTAGCGCCGTTCCGGATAATCAGGGTTCGACGACCCCCGACCAAGGCGGCCTCGGAGACCTCTGGAACTTCGACTTCGGTCAGGGTCAGGGTCAGGGTCAGAGCCAGGGCCAGGCGCAGACCAGCCAAGGCTCCATTGCCATTCCGGTCATCCAAACGGATGCGGCAATTAACCCGGGAAACAGTGGTGGAGCGCTGCTCGATACCCAGGGTCGACTCATCGGAATCAACGTGGCCATTGCGAGCGCAGGAAGTTCGAGCTCCGGAAACATCGGTGTGGGCTTCGCACTTCCGTCTAACCTCGCCAAGCGCATTTCGTCGGAGATCATCGCGTCGGGCGTTGCCACTCACGGTCTGCTCGGAGCGAGCGTGGGCGACCAGGGAGCGCAAAAGGGCAGTACGTCTGTGGGCGCCGTGGTGAAGGAAGTCCTCGCTGGCGGTGCCGCTGAAAAGGCTGGCATCATGGTGGGCGACATCATCACCTCGGTCAACGGTGTGCCGATTTCATCTTCCAGCGATCTCACAGCATCAATTCGTAGTCTGGCCGCAGGAACCACAACAGACCTCGTGATTGTGCGCGGAGGCAAGCCGCAAACAATCACCGTCACACTGGGTACGTTCAAGTAGACCAGTGCCAAATCGGGGCCGCCCTAGGCAAGGGGGCGGCCCCGATTCTCTTTTTTGGCACCCTGTCCCCGTCAGCACGACGACCTCTCGACTCGTGAGGTATGTCGTCCCGCGAGCGAGCGCTCGTAGAATGGCAGGTATGTGGCGCAACGCAGCAGACGATGACACGCAGGGTAATCCCGGGAGTACCTCGGTGCTCGAGCGCGAAGAACAACTCATCACCCTCGACGAGGGTGACCACGAGCGCTTCTCGCACTTCGTCCAGAAAGAGAAGATTCTTGAGTCGGCCGTCACGGGCGCGCCGGTGATTGCGCTCTGTGGCAAGGTGTGGACCCCAGGTCGCGATCCAGAGAAGTTTCCCGTGTGCCCGACCTGCAAAGAGATTTACGAGTCGTTGAATGAATAGAAACGCTCCCATCGGCGTTTTCGATTCCGGTGTGGGCGGCCTGACCGTCGCGCGAGCAATTCGCGACTCCTTGCCGCACGAATCACTCACCTACATCGGTGACACGGCACATTCTCCGTATGGCACCAAGCCCATTGCCGATGTGCGTGAATACGCGCTGAATGTGCTTGATCAGTTGGTCGACGAGGGCGTCAAGATGCTGGTCATCGCCTGTAACACCGCCAGCGCGGCCATGCTCAGAGATGCGCGAGAGCGCTATTCGGTTCCTGTGGTCGAAGTGATCCAGCCCGCTGTGCGGGCTGCGGTTGCTGCCACGCGCAATCACCGCGTGGGAGTAATCGGGACTACGGCCACCATCAATTCGGGTGCCTACCAAGATGCTTTTGCGGCCGCCCCCCACTTGGAAGTGTTTGCGCAAGCGGCCCCACAGTTTGTCGACTTTGTCGAAGCCGGCCAGACGAGCGGCGAGGATGTCTTGCGGGCCGCACGTGAGTATCTGCGCCCCCTCATCGAGGAAAATGTTGACACCGTCGTGCTGGGATGCACGCACTATCCGTTCTTACGGGGTGCCATTTCCTACGTGATGGGTGAGAACGTTCGCCTCGTCGGGAGTGACAGCGAGACGGCCAAAGATGTTTACCGCGAACTCGTGAACGGGGGTCTTGACCGTATTTCTCCCGAGCCTCCGGCGTATCGTTACGAAGCGACGGGCAAGAACACGGCCGAGTTCCTGCGCTTGGCGCGATTGTTCCTCGGTCCTCAGGTTGAGACCGTCGACTACACGCCCACGGGCATCATCGATTTATCCCATAACTAGTGAGGTTGTCCCATGTCTGAAGAACGCCGCGCCGATGGCCGTACCCCCAACGAGTTGCGCCAGGTGACGATTGAGCGCGGGTGGAGTGATCAGGCCGAGGGCAGTGCGCTGGTGTCGTTTGGTCGTACGAAGGTGCTCTGTCTCGCCTCATTCACGAACGGTGTTCCGCGCTGGATGATGGGTAAGGGAAAGGGCTGGGTTACGGCTGAGTACGCCATGATTCCCCGTTCCACGAATGACCGCATGGACCGCGAGTCGGTCAAGGGAAAGATTGGCGGTCGTACGCACGAGATTTCGCGCCTCATCGGGCGAAGCCTCCGTGCCGTCGTGAGCACCAAAGAACTCGGCGAGAACACCATCGTCATTGACTGCGACGTGCTCCAGGCCGACGGCGGCACACGCACGGCAGCAATCACCGGAGCCTACGTGGCTCTGGTTGACGCCATCGAGTGGGGGCGTCAGAAGGGCTTCATCGCACAGCGCGCCACCCCCATCATCGACAGCATTGCCGCCGTTTCGGTGGGCATCATCGACGGCGTCCCCATGCTCGATTTGGAATACACCGAGGATTCGCGCGCCGAGACCGACATGAATGTCGTGGTCACGGGTCGCGGACTGTTTGTTGAGGTACAGGGCACGGCTGAGGGTGCTCCCTTCGACCGCAGCGAACTCAACGCTCTGCTGGACCTCGCACTCGAGGGCACAACGACGCTCGCGGAAATTCAGCGCGCAACGCTCGCCTAGGTCTGTCCCGATGAGATTTGTTCTGGCGACACACAACACACACAAGGTGGCGGAGTTCGATCAGATTCTCGCGTCGGCTCTTCCCGGGGTCAGTGTTCTGGGCTATGACGGGCCGGAGCCCGTTGAGTCGGGCGTTTCGTTTGTCGAGAACGCGTTCATCAAGGCGCGGGTAGCGGCCGAACACACGGGCCTTCCCTCGCTCGCCGATGACTCGGGGCTCTGTGTGAACGTGCTGTCGGGTATGCCCGGAATTTTTTCATCGCGCTGGTCGGGGGAGGGGGCAACCGATTCTCGTAACGTCGAGCTCCTCCTCGCCCAACTGGCGGATGTGCCCGACGAGTATCGGGCGGCCCAGTTTCGCTGCGTGATCGCGGTTGTGATTCCCGCGACCGCAAGCTCCCCGGCACGCGAGCTCAGTGTGGAGGGTGTCTGGCCCGGGCACATCGCGCGAGCGCCGGAGGGCACCAACGGATTCGGTTACGACCCCATCTTCGTTCCCGAGGGGTTCGACGTGTCGGCTGCGTCACTCAACCCGGAAGAGAAGAACGACCTCAGTCACCGTGCTCGCGCGATACGCGAACTGGCGAAGGTACTCGCGGACGACTAGTTCTTGGTGTCATCTGTTTTCGGGGTGGTGAAGACTTCCTTAGGCAGTGTGACTTCGGCGTCGGTGAGCTGACCGTCGGCGTTTCGTTTACGGTCGCGTCGCGCACGCACAAACGACTGCACGTAGTGGAACACGGTGGGGATCAACACAATCAGCACGACGCCGAGCAGCACGACATCGATGTACTTCTCGACGAAATCGGCCACCCCCGGAATGTGCCCGGCCAAAAAGCCCGCGAAGGTGAGTCCGGCACCCCAGATGACGGCACCGATGAGGTTGTAGAGCGTGTAACGCTTCCACGGCATATGGCCCACACCGGCCGCGATGGGTGCGAAGGTACGTACAACCGGAACAAAGCGAGCCAGGATGACGGCGATGGGACCGAACCGAACGAAGAACGCGTTGGTGCGCTCAACGTTTTTCTTGCTGAAGAGTCCGCTTTCGCGCTTTTCGAAGATGCGCGGGCCGGCCTTGTGGCCAATGAAGTAGCCCACTTCGCCACCGAGGAAGGCCGCGACAGCGACCACGGAACACACAATGGCAATGTGCACGTTGAACTTGCCAGCAACTGCCAGCACCCCCGTGAGGATGAGCAGGGTATCTCCGGGGAACAGGAAGCCAATCAGCAGACCCGTCTCGGCGAAAATGATAATCGCCACTCCGAGCAGAGCGTAGGCGCCGAATCCTTCGATGAGGTTGGCGGGGTCGAGCCACGGGAGGAGATGCATAAAACAAGATTACTCGGCGTTTACCGAATCTCTTCTCAGTGCGTGCTCAGCGGGCCGGGGAATTAAGTTTGCGCTCGCGCCGGTCCTGGATCCACGTTCGGAATCCAAAGATGACGGAGAGCAGAATAAAGAAGCCGGCGATGACGTAGGCGGCAATCTTGACGCCGGGAATACTCGCGGCGAAAAATCCCACTAAGGCCAGTCCCACGCCCCACGCGACAGCACCCACGAGATTACTCGTCAGGAACTTGGTGTAGTTCATGCGGCCGATGCCGGCGATCCACGGTATGAACACGCGAGCCCACGGCATAAATCGGGCAATGACCACCGACCACCAGCCGTATTTGAGGTAGAACCGTTCGACCCGCACGATCAGACGTGCCATCCGGGGGCCCGCCTTTTTGTCGAGGTAGGGGCGGCCGAGGTGTCGGCCGAGAATGAATCCCACCTGATCGCCCACAAACGCGGCAATACCCACACCGATGGCCAAGATCCACACGTTGAGCGTTTCGGATGCCGCGGCGGTCACGAGCCCCGCGGCGAACAACAGAGAGTCGCCGGTGATGAACGGGATGAACACACCAACGAACAGCCCGGTACCGGCAAACACCAACCCCCATACGACCAGATAGAACAGGATCGGTCCGGCGCTGGCCAGTAGATCGCTCATCTGTGTGTCGAGGGCAGAAGCCAGAATCATCGTCGTCCCATTCGTTGCGTGTCTCGCACAGGCACGGGTCGTGTGGTGCGAAACTGCCGCGTGCGGAAGGAGGGACTTGAACCCTCACGCCCGAAGGCACAGGAACCTAAATCCTGCGTGTCTGCCATTTCACCACTCCCGCTCTCCTCAATCTTAGGCAGGTCTGCCCGGTCCCCATTCACGGGGATTCTGTGGAAATCTCACCGGTCGCGCCCATGGTGGACGGCACGATGGCACCATGTCGCTCACAAAATCTGAGATGCAGCACCTGATCGTGACCGAGGTCACACGCTATGCCGAGCGCGCCCACACGCGCGGAGTTCCCAAGATCGGTGATGTCGACGCGGCCGTCCGCGCGGTCGAGAATCAGGTCGCTGGATACGGCGCCTTGCAACCGTTGCTTGATGACCCTGAGATTGAAGAAATCTGGATTAATTCCCCGGACCGGATGTTCGTTGCCAAAAACGGTACGGCGGAACGTGTCGATGTGGTGTTGAGTGAAAACGAGATTCAACGAATTATCGAGCGCATGCTGTGGCAAGCCGGGCGTCGGCTCGACACTTCGATGCCCTTCGTGGATGCGTCCTTGCCGGACGGTTCTCGATTGCACGTGGTAATCCCCGACATCTCCCACCGGCACTGGGCGGTGAACATTCGCAAGTTCTCGCGCACCATCCGTTCGCTCACGGATTTGGTACAACGAGACGCTCTCACGCGGCCGGCTGCCGAGTTCCTCCGGATGTGTGTGCTCGCGGGCCTGAACGTCATCGTGTCGGGCTCCACGCAGGCCGGCAAGACGACGCTCTTGAACGCGCTCCTCTCTGCCGGTCGTCGTGGCGAGCGCATCGTCACGGTTGAGGAAACCCGCGAGCTCGACATCGACGCCGACGACCTCGTCTCGCTGCAGTGCCGCGCACCCAACCTCGAGGGGGCGGGTGAGGTGAGCCTGCGCCGCCTGATTAGCGAGGCCCTGAGGATGCGCCCCAATCGACTTGTCGTGGGTGAGGTGCGCGGTGCTGAAAGCCTCGACATGCTCATCGCGCTGAATAGCGGTCTGGCGGGAGCGTGCTCGGTGCACGCCAACAGCGCGCGCGAGGCGCTGCGCAAACTCTGCGCGCTCCCACTGCTCGCTGGCGGAAATGTTGACGGCACGTTTGTCGCGCAGACGGTGACCACGTGCGTTGACGTCGTGGTGCACTGCGAGATTGATCGGTCGGGCCAGCGACGGGTGCGCGAGATAGCCACGGTCATTGCGGACGCCACGTCACCAGACGTCGAGTTGATCTTTGCCATCGAGAACGATGCGCTCTCGCCCACGGGGATGGTTCCCTCGCAGCTCGCCAAGTTCGAGCGCGCCGGATTTGACCCCGTTCGTGTGCTGGATCGAGCCACGTGGTGAGCGCGCTGCCCAGCATGGTGTGCGGTCTGCTGCTGGGGGGAGGAGTCTGGCTCATGCTCACGTCTGTGCTGGATCGACGAAAAAACACAACGACTCCCGGCCGTCCCGCACTCCGGCGGCGCTTCACGGGCGCGAATGTTCGCACGACGTCGCTCACTCTCCTCGTGGCCGCTCTCATCAGTGTCGCTCTGGGTTTCATCAGCGGGATTCCAGGGCTCGGCCTCGTTGCGGGCATCACCGCCGTGGCCGTTCCGTGGATGATGCGTCGATCGGTTGCGAATCGCCGGGCGCGACAATTGAACGAGGAGTGGCCGTCAGTGATTGACGCTCTCGTGGCCGCCCTCCGCGCGGGCGGAACGGTGACCGGCGCCATGGCCGCGCTTGCGTCATCATCGCGCGGGGTCGTTGCTCAGGGTGCTCGCGACTTCATGATTGCCGTCAGCACCACGTCGGATGTTTCCTCCTCGTTGACGCTTGTCAAAGAAAGCTGGGACAGCGCGGTGGGCGACCGAATTATCGAAACGCTGCGCCTGGCGAGCGAGTGTGGCGGTGTCGGGTCCATGCATGGACTCATCGCCCTTGCGCGGGACGTTCGCCGGGAGTCCGGTGTGCGCGCAGAGGTGCGAGCGCGAGCCGCGTGGATACGCGTGGCAGCCATCGTGGGTGCGGTGGCTCCCTGGATTGCGGTCGACGTGCTGGGTACGCGGCCCGAGGGGCGTGAGGCGTACGGCACCCCCGCCGGCACGCTGGTGCTCATCGCGGGGTACGCGGTGACCGTCGTGGCCTACCTCCTCGTGAATCGCATCGCTCAGCCCGCCACCGACGTGCGGGTGCTCGCGTGACTGCGGTGGGCCTGGCCATGCTCTGCGGTGCGTTGTTGGGTGGCGGTGTCTGGCTCTGTGCCGCTCAGGCGACCACGTGGCGATCCGCCCGACTTCCCGATCGTGTCGCTCCCCGCGTCGCCCGCATTTCGCCACAGGCTTTTGAGCACGCGGTTGCTCGGGCCAAGGCGCGGGGCGGGTATCGCGGGCTCATCTCCCGAGCGGTGGCTCTCGTGCCGCTTCCGGCAGATCGGCTCAGCACGCGGCTCCGATCAGCCGGTGTGTCTGGTACTTCGCAGGAGTTTCGCGAGGGGGTGGTGGCGCGTGCAACGCTCGGGGGTGCGGTCGGTGCCGCGGTGGGCGCCGTTACCGTGGCGACGGGGTCGCCCTGGCAGTCACTCGTCATCCTTGCCGCACTGGGGTGCGCCGCAGTGGCCTGGTTTGCCCACTCTCGTCTCGCACGGACGGCTCACCGGGTTCACCGGGACATCGATGCGGAACTGCCGATCGTGCTCGGATTCGTCGCCATCGCGGTTGATGCCGGCGACACGCTCACGCGCGCACTCGAGCGCGTTGCTCGCACGGGTCGGGGTCGGCTGTGCGCTGAGCTTTCACGGGCCATGGCCGAATGCGAGCTCGGACGTCCACTTGATGTGGCACTCGATGCGGCCGCCGAGCGGATGGCGCACCCTGTGGCGACCCGCGCTCTGGCAGCCCTCGTGGCCGCCGTGGAATCGGGAGCTCCCGTCGCGCGAACGTTGCGCGATGAGGTCGATGCGCTCGAGGCACAACGCGCCCGGCAGCTCATTGAGCGCGCGAGCAAGCAGGAGGTGGGCATGCTGGTTCCCCTCGTGTTTATGATCCTGCCCGTCACGATCCTCTTTGCGGTGTTCCCGGGTGTGGTCGCGTTACAGACGAGTTTCTAACGAGCCGAGCGGTCAGACCTTGATCTGGTCGCGCTTGCTCATCGACAAGTACATGACGAGCGCAGCGATGATGGCAAGAAATATGTACGAAGTAATTGCCGCACCCCAGCCAAGTCCTGTTTCGTCAGTGGGCAGCGAGATCAGGTCACCCAAGGCTGCCCCGAGTGGACGCGTGAGCACGCAGGCAATCCAAAATGCAAGGACACTTCCGACAACACCGACCCGCCACAGGACCAGTAGGACCAGGAGAGCGACGGCGAAGCCAATGAAGGTGATTATCAAGGGGAGGCCCATGTCATCCAAGAAGATGTCCCCGCCTGCAGTTCCCAGGGCGAAGGTAAAGAGCATGGCAAGCCAATAGAACGCCTCGCGAACGCGGGTATTGATTGACTTCATGGCGAGGGTCCGCTCTTTGGCAAACCAGATGAGGAGAGTGAGGGCAAGTGCGATGGCGAAAACGATAATCGACTGCCAGTTTTCGACGCCCACACCATCGTGAAGCCAGTCGGTGAGAAGAGTGCCCACAGTGCTAATCGCCACGATGGCAAGCCAATACACGGCAGGGATGTAGCGGCGAAGACTGAACTGGACCACAAGAACCATGACCAGAAAAAGGGTCATTGCCAAAGCTGTGCCTGACAGCCCCCAGCCAAGGGTCTGGTTGAGGAAGTCGGCAAAGGTTTCACCCACCGTCGTAGCGAGAATCTTTATGATCCAGAAGAAGGCGGTAATCGCGGGGACTTTGACGGCAAGGGCGCGGGATTCAGAATTCACGTGTCGAGACAACCAGCACTTTCTATGAGTGGGCTGTGAGCTACTCGCCTGTGACAAAATTGGCAAGGAATGAGAAGAGGGCGTCATGGACGAGCCAATCCATCAAGACCCGCATGACCACGATCACAAACATCCCGATGTCTCCGGTGGCTGGCTCAGAGCGGCCGTGTTCGGCGCCATGGATGGCCTCGTGTCAAACATCTCTCTCATCGCGGGAATCGGTGCTGCCGGCGCATCGTCGGGCACCATCGTGCTGACCGGTGTCGCCGGCCTCGTTGCGGGATCTTTTTCGATGGCTCTGGGGGAGTACACCTCGGTCAGGACTCAGAACGAACAGGTTGACTCCGAACTCGACATTGAGCGAGAGGCGCACAAGCGCAATCCGGTCGGCGAGCAGAATGAGCTGAAGGTCGCGTTCATCGCGATGGGGATGACGACCAAGACAGCCGACGTTGCCGCCCGGGAAGTCCACGCGAATCACGACATCGCTCCTCGGCTACACATCACGCATGAGCTTGGTCTTGATCCCGAAACGAAGCCGTCACCGTGGATTGCCGCCGTGTCCTCTTTCGCCATGTTCGCGTCGGGGGCCTTTATTCCCCTGATTCCCTATGCGTTCGGGTTTAACTCGTTGGCCGCGGGTCTCGGAGTCGGTGCCGTCGGTCTCTTGGTTGCTGGTGGCCTGACCGCGCGCTTTACGAGAAGGCGCTGGTGGCGCAGTGCCGTGCGTCAACTGATCCTGGGTGCCATCGCGGTGGCGGCAACCTACAGCGTGGGACTTCTGTTTGGCGTGGGCGGTAAGTGACACCCGTCCGCGTGAATGCTTTACGCTCGTGGCGTGACCTACGACTCGATTGACGCCTACCTCGCGGAATTAGACGCGACCAAGCGGGCGACCCTGCAGACCGTTCGTGAGCGGATTCGGGCGGCACTGCCGGACGCCGAAGAGTGCATCAGTTACGGCATGCCTGCTTTTCGGGTTGAGGGCAAGGTGCTGGCAGGGTTCGGCGCCTTCGTTCGTCACCTCAGTTACTTTCCGCACTCGGGCAAGGTCCTGCCCGTGTTGGCCGATCGCCTCACGGAGTACGACTGGGCGACCGGAACCCTGCGGTTTCCCCTGGATGAGCCACTCTCGGCCGAGCTCATCGCCGAACTGATCCGAGTCCGTCGCGAGCAGGCTTTCGCCCGCTGACAGCCGTGCGAAGACCTGACTAGTGGGCCAGACCGAGCTTGTCGTAGACCCAGCGGAGCCAGCGCGGCGCCCACCAGTTGGCGCTGCCGAAGAGCTTCATCAGTGACGGTACGAGCAGGGCGCGCACGACGGTGGCGTCGAGGATGATGGCGAACGAAATGCCGAGGGCCAGCATCTTGATGCTCGAGATTCCCGAGATAGCCAGCGGCAGGAAGTTGGCGGCGAGCACGAGTGCGGCGGCCGTGATGATGGGACCGCTGCGCTGCAGACCGAGCGCCACCGAGTCTTCTGTCGAGAGTCCCGCATCGTGCTGCTCTTTGATGCGGCTGAGGAGGAACAGTTCATAGTCCATCGACAGGCCAAAGGTCACGACGGCAATCAGAATGATGTTCGACGCATCGATACTGCCCGTGGTGGTGAAGTCGCCGATGAGCCACTTCAGGTGACCACCGACAAATACCCACGTGAGGAAGCCGAGGGTGGCGCCGAGCGACATGATGTTGAACAGGAACGCTTTCAGGGGCAACAACACGCTACCGGTGAAGAGGAACAGCAGAATGAGGGTCGCGGCAAAAACCCACAGGATTAGCCACGGCAATTTTGCCGTGATGGCGTCGAGTGAATCCGTGTAGTCGGCGGCGATGCCACCCACCTGAACGGTGAAGGGCTCATCGAGGGCGCGGATGTCCTGCGTGACCGCAATTCCATCGTTACTGCGGGCCTCCACGTCGTGAACGGCGACGATGCGCTGCTGGTCTCCCGAGACGTAGTCGGCGAATGCGGTTGCTGCGCGGGGGTCCGTCTGGCCATCGACGGTGATGCCTGCGACGGACTGCACGCGGGTGATGTGATCGAGTTTGCTGAGCTCGGTGGCGTAGTCGGCCGCCTGCTGGGCAGAGGCTCCCGTGAGAATGATTTCGACCGGCTTCGACTCTTGCCCGTCGAAACGATCGCGTACGATTTCACTCGAGATGGCAATCGGATCTGTGGCGGGCAGGATTCGCTCATCCACCAGACCAAACTTGACTCCCGCGCCGAGGCTCATGAGAGCGCCGAGACCAATCGCCGTCACGACGAGCACGGGAACAGACCAGCGCATTACCCACCGGGAGACGGTGCTCCAGGCGCCGGTGTCCTTGGGGGCCAGATTGCCGCGAAGCACCTTCAGCTTGTTCACGCGATCGCCCAACAGCGCGAGCATGGCGGGCAGGGCCACGAGCGCACCGAACACGGCAACCACAACCACGCCCACACCCGCATAGGCAAACGAGCGCAGGAAGTACTGCGGAAATATCACCATGGATGCCAGCACGACGGCCACGGTGAGCCCCGAGAAGAAGACGGTTCGTCCGGCGGTTTCCATGGTCTTGGCGGCCGCGTCTTTTACCTCGAGTCCGCGCGCCCGCTCTTCGCGGAAGCGGTTGACAATCAACAGGGCGTAATCGATGCCGAGACCCAGCCCGAGCGCCGTGATGAGGTTGGCGGAGAAGATGGATACGTCGGTGAAGCGCGTTGCCAACCAGACGAAGAAGAAACCGCCCAGGATGGCCGAGCCGCCAACGAGAAGAGGAAGGCCAGCCGAGACGACAGAACCGAAAACGAAGAGCAGAAGCACAATGCTCAGCGGGATGGCGATGCTCTCAGAGATGGCGATGTCGTGGCTGATGCCAAGGTTCAACGCGTTGGCCATGGCGCGGATGCCGGTGTAGTGCAGTTGCACGCCCTCAAACTCCGAGCCGGCGGCCTCTTCGATGAGCGAGGTCTCGGCCGCGGGTGTCGCGGCGGCGTCGTACTTGATCAGGAAGTAAGCCGCCTTGCCGTCGGTGCTCCTAAGCGTGAGCGTGGGGGGATTTCCGAGCGAGAAATAGCTGCTGACTTCGCGAACGCCCTCGAGGTTGGTGAGTTTTGCGGTGAAGCGGTCGGCTGTCGCGAGCGACTCTACGGAGTCCACCGAGGTCGGGAAATCGGCAATGATGGCCAGGTCGACGGGGTCGTTTCCAAAGGTATCTTGGAGGGTCGTGTAGACCTTGCCCGATTCCGAGTCCGGATCGCTGTATCCCGACGACTGAAGGCTGGAGAAAGCCTGCAATCCCATCACGCCTGCTCCGGCGATGAGTGCCACGAAAATGAGCAAGGAAACAAGAGGCTTGGCGAGCACGAGGCGGGAGAAACTCTTCACTCTAATAAACTAAACCCTAGGAAAGTGGCTCAGTGCCAGAGTGAAGGAACCTGCCGGGTTCGACTCAACACCACAGTGGAGGCAGTTCAGTGAGCTTTGATTCGGAAATCATTTCGGGCGTGTGCGCCTACATGAACGCCAACCAATCGGCCAACAATCTCGTCATGGTGCAGTGGTTGGGTGGTTTACGCGAGGCGACAGCGGCCACCATGGTGGGCTTCGATGAGGTGGGCGTCGATTTCTCGGCGATGGTTGGCGACGAGGAGACCCTTGTTCGCCTGCCTTGGACGCATGAGATTTCGACACGCGATCAGGTTCGCGAACAGCTCTTCACGCTGCTCGACCGGGCGCTCGAGGTCTACGAGCCCTAGGGGCGCCACCTCAGCGTCGGAGCCCATTCACCGACCGAGCCCGCTCACCGACCGAGTCCGCTCACGGCGTCCACGGCTTCCGCCAGTGCTCGGGCGGCCCGATCAAGTTCATCTGCTGTGGTGTGGTGCGACAGGCTAAAGCGCACCGACGTGCGGGCCTCGTCCTCGGTATATCCGCAGGCCATCAGCACGTGGGAGGGGTCGTCGCGACCCGCGGCACACGCCGAACCGCTCGAGACAATCACGCCGCGCTGTTCGAGCTCGAGCAACACGGTCTCCCCGCCAACCCCCGCGAGTGTGAAGGAGGCGATGGATACGACGCGGTCGTCGGCGGAGCCGGTGAGGCGGGCAGCGGGAACGGTGTTCAGCACGCGCGCAATGAAGTCGTCGCGGAGGCGTGCCACGCGCGGCCCGTCGGTCTGGATCTCCGGAAGGAGATCCAGTGCTGTCGCCAGTGCCACGGCCCAGGCCACGTTTTCGGTACCCGAGCGGCGATCCGTTTCTTGGCCCCCGCCGTGCAACAGCGGCTCGATGGCGAGACCCGAACGCACGAAGACTGCCCCGCTCCCTTTGGGTGCGCCAATCTTGTGGCCGCTCAGGGTGAGGGCGTCCACGCCCAGGTCGGGCACGTCAATCGGTAACCAGCCGACGGCCGCCACCGCGTCCGTGTGAAACAAGGCCCCGCGCGCATGAGCGAGCGCAGCCATCGCACGAATGGGGTGACAGGTGCCGATCTCGTTGTTGGCCATCATGAGCGTGACCAGCGTGGTGTCGTCCCTCAGGGCCGCCTCAAGAGCCGGCAGCGCCACTGATCCATCGCGACTCACGTCGAGCCAGGTCACGTCGAATCCGTGCACGCGTGTCAGGAACTCGACTGCGGCCAACACGGCCTCGTGTTCGGTGCGCGCCGAGACGAGGTGCTTTCCGCTCGGGTTGGCGAGTGCGAGGCCGATGATGGCCAGGTTGTCGCCCTCGGTTCCACCCGACGTGAAGACCACATCGCTGGCGCGGGCGCCGAGAAACTCGGCAACGCGCGAGCGGGCATCGGCCAACGCCAGCGCCGCGTGCTCACCCAATTCGTGAGTGCTCGACGCGTTGCCAAATTCATTGGTCAGGAACGGCCAGGCCGCGTTCAGAGCCGCCGGGTTCACGGGCGTCGTGGCGGAGTTGTCGAGATAGACCGTGGACATGGCGTCAGTTAGTCCTGGGTCTCGAGCGAGATGTCCAGCCCGAGGTCGAGGGCGGGGGCACTGTGGGTGAGCGCTCCGACCGAAATCGTGTCCACGCCCGTTTCGGCAATACCACGCACGGTCGTGAGATTCACGCCACCGCTCGCCTCGGTGCGGGCGCGCGCGCCAATGTGTGCCACGGCCGTCGCTAAGTCAGCGAGTGAGAAATTATCGAGCATCACGATGTCGGCGCCACCGGCGAGCACCTCATCAATCTGATCGAGGCGGTCGACTTCAACTTCAAACGGGATGTTGTCGGCGAGTTCGCTTTTCACGCGGCGCAGTTCGACGCTGAGGTCTTTGCCACCCGCCGCGAGAACTGCGAGGTGATTGTCTTTGGCCATGAAGCCGTGCGAGAGGCTGAAGCGATGGTTGGTGCCGCCTCCGCATGCGACCGCGTGGCGCTCAAAGGCACGCAGCGTGGGTGTGGTCTTGCGCGTGTCCAGAATCACGGCACCCGTTCCGGCCACGGCGGCCACGTACCGAGAGGTGAGGGTGGCGATGCCGCTGAGGCGTTGAACAAAATTGAGGCCGACGCGTTCAGCGGTCAGTGCACCGCGAGCCGGTCCGTGCACGGTGGCGAGAAGATCGCCCGCTACGAAGGATTCGCCGTCGCGAACCTCGAGGGAGACCTCGATGCGCGGGTCGGTCAGTCGGAAGGCGGCCTCAAACAACTGTTCGCCGGCCATCACTCCCGGTTCCCGGGCCATGAGTGTGGCCGTGGCGTCAAGGTCCGCGGGGATGATGCTGTTGGCGGTCACGTCGCCCGTCGGCGCGTCTTCGTGCAGAGCCTCGCTCACTGTGGCATCGACAAGGTTCTGATCGAGCTTGGCAACGTTCGGGGTCATGTCAGCCTCCGTTTCACAATGACGGGCCGCGCCATGTCGGCAGCCGTGTTGGGGTAGTCGAGCCGGTAGTGCGCGCCTCGTGACTCGTGACGGGCCTCAGCGGCGGCGGTCACCGCGTGGGCGAGAGTGAGAAGGCTCGCGTCTTCCCAGTCGGGAAAGAAGCGATGCTTCTTTTGTGTCGGTCGCCACGATTGCAGGCGACTCCGCGTGGTCTCGAGTCGCTCGCCGGTGCGCGCGAGACCCACGTCATCCCACATCAGGGTCTGCAGTTCAACGCGGTCAACGACCTGGCGCCCCGAGTCCGCCTTTGCCAGTACGTCTTTCTTGTCCAGCTCGATGACGTCGAGTGGGCCCGTGTCGCGCCACCGTTGCGCGGGAGCATCGACCGGCCACGGCTCCCCGATGGCGGCGATGGCTCGGAACGAAAACACGAGTGACTCGAGGAGCGAGTTCGACGCGAGCCGGTTTGCCCCGTGTGCGCCGGTGCAGGCCACCTCTCCCACGGCGAAGAGGCCCTCGACGTTGGTGCGACCCCACACGTCGGTGGCGACGCCACCCATCCAGTAGTGGGCTGCGGGAGTCACGGGGATGGGCTCACGCGACCAGTCCAGTCCGTAGTGGCGACAGGCTGCACTGATCGACGGGAATCGCTCCGAGAGGAAGGCGGCCCCCAACCCCGTGGCGTCTAGCAGGATCGGCTGACCACCCTGAGCAATCATCTCTGCTTGGATGCCCCGGGCCACGATGTCGCGCGGGGCCAACTCGCCCCGCGGATCGATGTCGAGCATGAACCGATGGCCGCGTTCGTTGATGAGCGTGGCGCCCTCGCCGCGCACGGCCTCAGAGATGAGGAACGACCCGGGGACGGCGAGAGCGGTGGGGTGAAACTGATAAAACTCCACGTCCGCCAACCATGCACCGGCCCAGAGTGCCGCGGCCACGCCATCGCCCGTTGTCACGCTCGGATTCGTGGTGTGCCGGTAGAGCTGACCCGCGCCGCCACTGGCCAAGATCACCACATCGACCTCGGCGTGCTGCGAGCCTGACGCATCAAGGTAAGTGATGCCGGTGACGCGTCCCGCATCCGTCGTGATTTTGGTCAGGAACGCGTTCTCATGCACCCCGAGAAGTCGGGATCGCGCAGCCGCGACGAGTGCGCGGGAGATGTCGGCTCCCGTGGCGTCACCGCCGGCATGCAGCACCCGCGCGTGTGAGTGTGCCGCCTCGAGGCCGCGAGCCAGGTGACCGTCCGCTTGGTCAAAGTGAACGCCGAGAGCGATGAGGTCGTTGATGCGCGTGGGGCCCTCGGAGCACAGCGCCGCGACGGCATCTGGCCAGCACAATCCCGCACCGGCCGCTTCGGTGTCGGTGATGTGCGACGCAATGGAGTCGTCGTCCGAGGTCACAGCAGCGATGCCACCCTGGGCATAGTGCGTGTTGCTTTCCCCGAGGTCGGCCTTTGAAATGAGGAGGACATCGTGGTTTTTCGCAGCCTCGAGCGCGGCAACGAGCCCGGCGATTCCGCTGCCGACAACAGCGACGCGTTTCTTGTGACCAGAAGTCATCCGAGAGGCCTAAGCCGGTTTCGCGGCGAGCATGCGCTCGAGTGCGACCCGGGCAAACTCGGCCGTGTCGTCGTCAACGGTGATGCGGTTGACCACCTCACCGGCCACGAGCCGCTCCAGCACCCACGCCAGGTATCCGGGGTGAATG